>NZ_JANYGL010000029.1 GCF_025362435.1 Polymorphobacter sp. | reverse complement strand
GCAATATTTCACCGGCAAGGTCACGGTGACCGGCCAGTTCCAGCGTGCCGACCCGTCGCGGATCAGCGGCTCGAAGTGGACGATCGCGCCGCTGATCCGTGACGGGTCGGCACGCTGGAACTGGCCGGTCACCGTGACCTTGCCGGTGAAATAATGCGCCGGTCCCTCGGTCGTCTTGAGATCGGCCTTGCGGGTGATGTCCATGAGCTCGCCGTCCTTTCACTGCGCTGGACACCGTATATGGCAGCGCCCGCTGCGGCCGGTACCCGCCGCGCAGTTGACGGAGCGATGAGCCACACTCATCGTCGTGGTCACAGACCGAGCGGGCGCATCTCGCGTATGAGGTCGATCAGCAGGCGCAGCCCGGTCGGCAACTGGCGGCGCCCCGGGTAATAGACGTGGAACCCCGGCCCGACCGGCGTCCAGTCGGCAAGGACGGTCCGGACCCGGCCGCTGCCGATCAGAGCCGCGACGCATGGCTCGGGCAGATACGCGAGCGCGCTGCCGCGTTCGACGAGGTCGAGCGCGATCTGCGTTGCGTCGATCGTGATCGCCCCCGGCACGTCGATCGCCACTTCCTCGCCGCCACGCTCGAACTCCCAGCTGTAGATGCTGTCGTCGCCGAGCCTGATCCGCAGGCAGCGGTGGGCGAGCAGGTCGCGCGGATTCTGGGGCACCCCGAAGCGCTCGAGATACGCTGCCGATCCAACGACGACCCAGCGAATGTCGCCCGACAGGCGCTGCGCGATCATGTCCTCGGGCACCGTCGCGCCATAGCGAATGCCGGCGTCGGCCCCGTGCGCGATGACGTCGACGAGGTGGTTGCTCACCGTCACGTCGACCGCGATGTCGGGATAGCGCTCCATGAACACCGGAAGGACCGGCGCGAGCAGCAGCGAACTCGCGTGTTCGAGGACGTTGAGCCGTATCCGCCCGGCCGGCTCGGCCCGGTAGCGATCAAGCATCGCGACCGCCGATCCGATCGCCTCGAACGGCGCAGCGATGCCGGCGAGAAGCTCCTCGCCCGCGGCGGTAAGCGTCACGCTACGATTGGTCCGGTTCAACAGCCTAACCCCGAGCCGCCCCTCGAGCCCCTTGAGCGAATGGCTGAGCGCCGACGCGCTGACCCCAAGTTCGAGCCCGGCGCGACGAAAACTGCGATGCCGTGCGATCGCAAGAAAATAGCTGAAGTCGGCGAGGTTGGCGCGGCCGATCTGCATTCGGGGTCTTTGCCGATCAGCGGCGAGGTTGGCAATCCGATTGAGCACTGCTCAACGTGAAGCGATCCCGGGCTCGCGATTTCGGGGCGCAATGTCGCAATATGGCGAGCAAGGCAGCGTACGCCGGACGGGCTATTATCAAGCTCGATCCGGAACCTGATGTTGCCGGAGCGCTCGGCGATTGCCGTCCGCCGCAATGCGCGGCGGACGGCGCGCGACGATGTTACTGCGGCGTCGATACCGAGGTCGTGGTGGTCGTGGCGTTCGCCGGGGTCTTGACGGTCGCCGACGTTACCGAGGTTGCGGCGGCGTGATGGTGGACGACCTTGTGGCGCTTCGGATGGTGACGGACGACAACCACCGCCGGCGTCGTTTCGCTGGTCGACTCGTGATTGCTCACGGTCGTCGAGCTGGTCGTCGTCTGCGCGATTGCAGGCACCGCGAGCGTTGCAGCCAGAGCGATAAGAACGAACTTCATAAGATCCTCCTGTTTTCCCCGGTCGTGATCGAGCCGGCGATGCGTTTTGTACGCTTTGAGATTAAACGTGGTTGAACGTGATCGTTCCGTAACGTTCATATTCGCAGCGCTGCAAAGGGGAGAAGCTGCGACATCGGCCGCGCCGGGTTGCGGGTGACGCCGCGGCCCGACCCCGCTATCGTCGCCTCGTGCTGACCACCCTCCTCCTCGCCGCGCTCGGCATGACCGCGATCGTTGCCGTTCGATATTTCGCGGTGTCGGGTGCGTTCGCCGTGCTGACCACCCGCCTCCATCCCGATGCCGGGCCCGAAGTGGCCAAGCGCGGCGCGCAGGTGCGGCGGGAGATCGGCTGGTCGCTCGTCTCGGCGGCGATCTACGGCGTTCCGGCGGGACTCGCCGGGGTGGCGTGGCACGATTACGGGCTAACCGCGATCACCTCGGGGACGCCGTCGCTGCTCGGCTGGCTCTATCTGCCGCTATCGGTGCTGATCTACCTGTTCGTCCACGACACGTATTTCTACTGGACCCACCGCTGGATGCACCGGCCGAAGGTGTTCGCCGCGGTCCACGCCACCCACCACGCCAGCCGCCCGCCGACGGCGTGGGCGGCGATGTCGTTCCATCCGTGGGAGGCGCTGTCGGGGGCGCTGCTGATCCCGGCGCTGGTCTTCGTCGTGCCCGTGCATATCGGCGCCCTGATGGCGGTGCTGACGATCATGACCTTCAACGGCGTGTCGAACCACATCGGCTGGGAGATCTACCCGCAAAGCTGGGTCGCCGGAGCATGGGGCCGGGTGATGATCACCGCGTCGCACCACCACCTCCACCACCGCCACTACCGCTGCAACTACGGGCTGTATTTCCGCTTCTGGGACAAGGTCTGCGGCACCGACCGCGGCTGGGCGCGCGAGCTGCTCCCCGACCACGAGGCCGTTCTGACGCATTGACCCCTGCCCCCATCGGCGTACAACGAAGCCGTCCCCGGGGGGCCGGTCCGTACCGGCTGAGAGGCAGTTGACGACTGCGACCCGCTGAACCTGATCCGGTTGACCCCGGCGGAGGGAGGGCGTCGCGGCAGACCCCGCGCGTTCTCCTTAATTGGAGCGCGACGCATGGCCGACATCAACTCCCCGTTCGAAATGCCCGTCACCACCGGCCCGCTGCCGGGGTCGCGCAAGGTCCATGTCGCCGGCACGCTGTTCCCCGACCTGCGCGTCGCGATGCGCGAGGTCGTCCTCGAGGCGAGCGCGAACGA
>NZ_JANYGL010000019.1 GCF_025362435.1 Polymorphobacter sp. | reverse complement strand
GGGGAAATAAGGCTCCAGCCGAGCCATCTGCTCGTCAGTAAGCCAATACAGGTCGCTCATACTCAGTCTCCTTGCGGAGCCTGAATCAGATAACGACGCTCAAATCAATGGGTCCTGACCCTAGGCTTCGTCGCAGCGGCAAGCATCATGATAGCGCCGGCAGTAGCGGGCACTATCACCTTCGATGATGTCACCAACACCGGTCACGCAGTCCTAAATGGCTACGGGGGCTTCAACTGGAATAACTTCCTGACGCTTGATACGACCACCGCCTACACGACCGATGGCTATGGGCATGGCACGGTCAGCCTGAACAACGTCGCCTTCAACGGATTCGCTTCAGCGGCCACGATCTCCTCCGCGACCCCATTCAGGCTCACAGGTGGCTATCTCACCGGCGCGTGGAATGATGGACTGAAAGTGAAGCTGGTTGCGACGCGGGCCGGTCACGCGGTTTATACCCAGACTTTCGTCGTCAACACCGTCAGTCCGACGCTTGAAACATTCAATCGCAGCATTGTCGACAAAGTCGTCTTCACCAGCGGCGGCGGGACGACCCACCCTGGTCCGTCCAGTGGATCGCAGTTCGCGCTCGACAACCTGAGCTTCAGTCGGGTCGTTCCCGAGCCAAGCGTCTGGGCGATGATGATCGGTGGCTTTGGCCTGGTCGGCGGTTCGATGCGCCGTCGCGGCGTGCGCATCGGCGTCGCCTAAACGACGGGATAAAGCACGCTCCTTGATCGCCGCGGCGCTTCGTTTAGCCTCAATCGACGAACGGGTCGCGGACGAGGATCGTGTCCTCGCGCTCGGGTGAGGTGCTGACCAGCGCCACCGGGCAGTTGGTCAGTTCCTCGATGCGGCGGATGTACTTGATCGCCTGCGCCGGGAGATCGCCCCAGCTGCGCGCGCCCATCGTCGACTCGCTCCAGCCGTCGAAGCGCTCATAGACCGGGACGACCGCCGCCTGGTCGGCGGCGTGCGCCGGGAAATGGTCGAGGGTGCGCCCGTTCAACGTGTAGCCGGTGCAGACCATCAAATCGTCGAACCCGTCGAGGACGTCGAGCTTGGTCAGCGCCATGCCGTGGACGCCGCTGACCTGCATCGCCTGCCGCACCAGCACTGCGTCGAACCAGCCGCAGCGGCGCTTGCGCCCGGTGACGGTGCCGAATTCGCGCCCGCGCTCGCCGAGGCGCTGCCCGATCGCGTCGTCGAGCTCGGTCGGGAAGGGACCACTGCCGACCCGCGTCGTGTACGCCTTGACGATGCCGAGGACGTAGTTGATCGCTCCGGGACCCATGCCGCTGCCCGACGCGGCGGTGCCGGCGACGACGTTCGACGAGGTGACGAACGGGTAGGTGCCGTGGTCGACGTCGAGCAACACGCCCTGCGCGCCCTCGAACAGGATGCGCTTGCCGGCGCGGCGGGCGTCGCCGAGGCTCGCCCATACCGGGGCGGCGAAGGGCAAGACGAACGGCGCGATCTCCTCGAGCGACGCAACCAGTGCCGCGCGGTCGACCGGGGGGATGCCGAAGCCGACGCGCAGCGCATTGTGGTGCGCCAGCAGGCGGTCGAGCTGGGGGCCGACCTTGTCGAGGTGGCCGAGGTCGCAGACCCTGAGCGCGCGGCGTCCGGCCTTGTCCTCGTACGCCGGGCCGATACCGCGCCGTGTCGTGCCGATCTTGCCGGCGCCGCTGGCGTCCTCGCGCAGCCCGTCGAGCTCGCTGTGGAGCGGCAGGATCAGCGGGCACAGTTCGCTGACCTGAAGATTTTCCGGCGTGATCTCGATCCCCTGGCCGCGCAGCTTCTCGACCTCGGCCTTGAAGTGCCACGGGTCGAAGACGACACCGTTGCCGATCACCGACAGCGTGCCGCGGACGATGCCGCTCGGCAGCAGGCTGAGCTTGTAGACCTCGTTGCCGACGACGAGCGTGTGCCCGGCGTTATGCCCACCCTGGAAGCGGACGACGACATCGGCGCGCGCCGACAGCCAGTCGACGATCTTGCCCTTACCCTCGTCGCCCCACTGTGCTCCGATGACGACGACGTTGGCCATTCTTGTTCCTTAGGTGACGGCGACGGCGTCTACACCGTTCCAGACGTGCGTGCAGCGAAAAGCGGCGGGGGCGGCATCGGCGTCGAGCGCGGCAACCGCGATCCAGCCTTCAGCGCGAAGGCGATCGCCAACGGCCGGTAGCGTTCCGAGCGGGAGCAGCACGCGATCGCGCTCGACGACGCCGAGCCCGGCATCGACCAGCCCGTCGACGTAAAGCGAAAAGCCGACCGCAGGCTCGCGCATCTCGTCGGGGTGGACCACGCTGTACGCGCCGCCGCGGCCGATCTCGCCGCGGACGCCATCGGCGAACAGTGTGAAGCCGATCCAGCGTTGATAGTCGAAGCCGTGGCGCTCGGTCGGGTCGAGCGTCACCGCGACGCCGTCGAGCGCGTCGACGACCTTGGCGACGTCGGCGATCCGCGCGGTGAGGTTGGGCGGCAGGTCGAGGCGGGCAAGCGCGACCAGCGCGGCGGCGGCGGGTCCGGCGGCGGCGATCAATGGCTGATAGACCGACGCTCCCCCGGCGGCGAGCCCGCCGCTGTCCTTGGCGTCGAGCAGCGCCTCGACGGTGGCAAGGTCGGCGATCGGCGCGGGCCCGGCCCACGCCGCGGCGAGATCAGCAACGAAGCTCGGCAGCGTCAGGTCGACCGTCAGCCCGGTCACCCCGGCGCGGGTCAACGCCGACACCGCGAGCGTCAGCACCTCGACCACCGCGGCGACGCTGTCGCGGCCGATGAGCTCGGCGCCGACCTGGAGCATTTCGCGCTCGGGGCGAAGCTGGCTGCCCTTCACCCGTAGCACCGCGCCGCCGTAGGCGAGCCGCAGCGGGCGGGGGACGTGGGCGAGGCGGGTCGCCGCGATCCGCCCGACCTGGCCGGTCATGTCGGGGCGCAGCGCGAGCGTGTGGCGCGAGACCGGGTCGGTGAAGCGGAGCAGCTCCTGCCGTGCGGTGACGCCGAGGCGCCCGGCGAGGCTTTCCTCATATTCGACGAGGGGGGGCTGGACGCGGTCGTAGCCGTGCGCGGCAACGTGATCGAGGAGACCGCGCAGCAGGGTCTCCGCCGCCTCGGCTTGCGGAGGCAAGCGGTCGCGGAGACCTTCGGGGAGGAGCCCGGCGGTGATGTCGGTCATCGGCTCATACCGCCACTACGCTGAAGATGAGCAGGACGAGCACGGTGACAGCAATAGCGGACCAGACCGAAACATCGATCCAGAAGTTGACGGTGCTTGTCTCGCGGTGAATGGCAAAGGGACCGAAGGTTCGGCCCAGCCGCAGCTCGAGGCCGACCTTCAAGCTGGAGGCGGCCAGCACAACCGTTCCCCAAAGCTGACCGTCGGTCATCCGAAGTTCAATGCCTTAACCTGCTTGACGCCGGGCAGCGCCTTGATCTCGCTCAGCACCGCCGCTGGGATCACCTCGTCGACCGACAACAGCAGGACCGCCTCAGCGCGGCTATCACGCCGCCCGAGGTGGAAGGTGCCGATGTTGACCCCCGCCGTGCCGAGCGTGGAGCCGAGTCGCCCGATGAAGCCCGGCTTGTCCTCATTGACGATGAACAGCATCGGGCCGTGGAGGTCGGCCTCGACCTTGATGCCGATGATCTCGACTAGCCGCGGCTCGCGGTTGCCGAACAATGTCCCCGCCACCGAGCGCTCGCCGTCGGGAGTCTTCACGGTGACGCGGACAAGGGTGTGATAGTCGGTCTCGCGCTCGTGACGGACCTCGGCGACGTCGATATCGCGTTCGCGGGCGAGGAACGGGGCGTTGACCATGTTGACGGTGTCCGAATGGACCCGCATCAGCCCAGCGAGGACGGCGGCGGTGATCGGCTTGATGTTGAGCTCGGCGGCCGCGCCCTCGACCTCCACGGTGACGCCCGAGATACCGTCGCTGACGAGCTGCCCGGTCAGCGTGCCGAGCCGGTCGGCGAGCGCCATGTACGGGCGCAGCCGCGGCGCTTCCTCGGCCGACAGCGACGGTACGTTGAGCGCGTTGGTGACGCCGCCCGACATCAGGAAGTCGGACATCTGCTCGGCGACCTGGATCGCGACGTTGACCTGCGCCTCGTCGGTCGACGCGCCGAGGTGCGGCGTCGAGATGAAGTTTGGCGTGCCGAACAGCGGCGATGCCTTGGCCGGTTCGCTGGCGAAGACGTCGAGAGCTGCACCACCGATGTGCCCCGAATCGAGCCCGGCCTTCAATGCGACCTCGTCGATCAGCCCGCCGCGCGCGCAGTTGACGATGCGGACGCCTTGCTTGGTCTTCGCCAGCGCTTCGGCGGACAGGATATTGCGCGTCGAATCGGTCAGCGGGGTGTGAAGGGTGATGATGTCGGCGCGCGCGAGCAGGTCGTCGAGCGTGACCTTCTCGATGCCGAGGTCCTGCGCGCGTTCGGGCGTCAAGAACGGGTCGAAGGCGATGACCTTCATCCGCAGGCCCAATGCGCGGTCGGCGACGATCGAACCGATATTGCCCGCGCCGATCAGGCCGAGGGTCTTGGCGGTCAGTTCGACCCCCATGAAGCGGTTCTTCTCCCACTTGCCCGCCTGCGTCGACGCATCGGCCTCGGGCAGCTGCCGGGCGAGCGCGAACATCAGTGCGATCGCGTGTTCGGCGGTGGTGATCGAGTTGCCGAACGGGGTGTTCATGACGACGACGCCCTTGGCGCTCGCGGCGGGGATGTCGATGTTGTCGACGCCGATCCCGGCACGGCCGATGACCTTGAGGTTGGTCGCGGCGGCGAAGACTTCCTTGGTCGCCTTGGTCGTCGAGCGGACGGCGATGCCGTCGTAGTTGCCGATGATCTTGATCAGTTCGTCTTTCGACAGGCCGGTGATCTCGTCGAAGTCGACGCCGCGGGCGCGGAAGATCTCGGCGGCCTTGGGAGACATTTCGTCGGCGATAAGGACTTTGGGCATGGGATGCTCCTGAATTCTGAGGTGTCATCCCCGCGAAGGCAGGGACCCAAAGTCCAAGGTTTGTGACCTTGGGTCCCGGCCTTCGCCGGGATGACAGAAAATTAGGCCGCGGCGGCCTGCTGGGTGACCTGGGCGTGCGCCCAGTCGAGCCACGGGCCGAGCGCGACGATGTCGGCGGTGTCGACGGTCCCGCCGCACCATATCCGCAGGCCCGGGGGGGCGTCGCGATAGCCGCCGATATCGAAGGCGACACCCTCCTTCTCAAGTAGCGAGGCGATCGCCTTCGGCACGTCGGGCGAAGCTCCCGGCAGCGACAGGCAGACGCTGGTGTTCGACCGGGTGCCGGGCTCGGCCGCAAGGTGCGCGACCCACGGTGTCGCCTCGACCCAGCGGTTGAGTGCGGCAGCGTTGCCGTCGGCGCGAGCGTAGAGCTCCTGCAGCCCGCCGATCGACTTCGCCCAGCTGAGCGCGTCGATATAATCCTCGACCGCGAGCATCGACGGGGTGTTGATCGTCTCACCCTCGAAGATGCCGGCGATCAGCTTCCCCTTGCTCGTCAGGCGGAAGATCTTCGGCAGCGGCCACGCCGGGACGTACGACTCGAGGCGCTCGACCGCGCGCGGCCCAAGGATCAGCACGCCGTGTCCGCCTTCGCCGCCGAGGACCTTCTGCCAGCTGTAGGTAACGACATCGAGCTTGGCCCATGGCAGCTCCTGTGCAAAGACCGCGCTCGTCGCATCGCACAGCATCAAGCCTTCGCGGTCGTCGCGGATCCAGTCGCCGTTGGGAACGCGGACGCCCGAGGTCGTGCCGTTCCATGTGAAGCAGACGTCGTGCGATTGCGGCACGCGGGTCAGGTCGGGGAGCTCGCCGTAGGCGGCGTTGACGACGGTGCAGTCGGCCAGCTTCAATTGCTTGACCGCGTCGGTCACCCAGCCTTCGCCAAAGCTCTCCCACGCTGCCATCGTCACCGGGCGAGCGCCGAGCATCGACCACATCGCCATTTCGAAGGCGCCTGTGTCGGAAGCGGGGACGATGCCGATGAGGTGAGTATCGGGGACCTGAAGCACTTCGCGAGTCAGGTCGATCGCGAGCTTGAGGCGCGACTTGCCGAGCTTCGAGCGATGCGATCGCCCTAGTACGTCGGTTGCGAGTTGGTCGGGGGTCCAGCCGGGACGCTTGGCGCAAGGGCCGGACGAGAAAAAGGCGCGCGCCGGGGGCACGTTTGGTCGGTCAGTCATAGTCTCTCCTCACAGAGAGCTCGCGCCGCGTTGGGACGGCGTGGCCCGCTACCGTGAGTAGAGAAGCCGGCGCGCAGGTCAAGCCAATTGCGTCGGAGCCGAATCGACCCGATACCGTTTCTCGCTCGACGATCGAAAGGTTACCCTATGCGAAACTTCACCCTGACAGCCGCCGTAGCGCTGTTCGCAGCCGTGTCGCTGGCCGCGCAGACCCCAGGCGACGAGCGCAGCGTCGCGACGATCGCCGGGTCGCCGCTTCACGATTTCGGGATCAAGAAGACCAAGGTGTCGCCCGTGCTCGTCCGCGCGGCAGAACATCCCTACGCGACCGACGGGCTCAAGGACTGCAAGTCGATCGCCGCGGCGGTGGTCGAGCTCAACCTCGCGCTCGGCCGCGACGTCGACGCCCCGACCGACGGCAAGAAGCCGAGCGAGGCGACCGAATTGTCGATGGACGCCGGCCAGGACACGATCAACAGCCTGATCCCCGGGCGCTTCATCATCCGCCGTATTTCGGGCGCCGCCGACGCCCAGCGCAAGGCGCGCTCGGTGGTCTATGCCGCCTCGGTCCGGCGCGGGTTCCTCAAGGGCCTCGGCGACGCCAAGGGGTGCAAGTGGCCCGCCGCGCCACGCGTAAAATAGCGCGACTGTCAGTTGTGCGGCGTTCCCGGCGTGCTGCCACTTGACTTGCTGAACGATCTATCCCGATCAAACGGCGTTCAGATCCGAGGAAGGCTCGCGGCGTTCCTACGCGAGCCCTGGTGGAAGTGCGCCCCAACCCCGGCTACGGCTGCGGGTGCCCCTCATCGTGCTTGCCCTTGTCGCCTTTAGGCTTGTCAGCGATCGCCTTTGCCTTGTCGGCTTGCGATTGCGCCTGCCGCGCCGCAACAGCGTCTGCTTTTGCCTGCTCGCGCGCCGCGGCTTCGGCCTGACGCGCCGTGGCTTGCGCCTGCTGGCGCTGCGCCTCGCTCGCCGCCTTGGCTGCCTCGCGCGCCTGCGACTGTTGCGCCGCGGCCGCAGCCCGCGCGGCGTCGCGTTCCTTGGCGGCTGCGGCAGCGGTGGCGGCGCGCTGCGCCTCGGCCGCCGCCCTCGCCTGCTGACGCGCGACGTCGTCGGCTGCGGCCTTTTGTGCCCGGGCGGCGGCCTCCGCTTGCGCGCGTGCTACAGCTTCGTTCGCACGCTGGGCAGCGGCGGCCGACTTCGCGGCGTTACGCTGCTGCTCAGCCGCGGTTGCACTGGCAATTCGCTGCGCCTCGTAGGCGGCATGTGCAGCCGAGCGCGCCTGCGCCTCGGCGGCCAGCCGCTGGGTTCGCGCGGCAGCATCTGCTTGCGCCTGTTGCGCAGCGACGGCCTGGCGTTGCGCAACGGCCGCCTGTTGCCCGGCAAGGCGCTGGGCGTCGGACGCCGCGCGGCGTTGTGCTTCACTCGCGGCCCGATTCTGGGCTTCGGCGGCTGCGCGACTTTGCGCATCGCTGGCAGCACGGCTTTGGGCCTCGGCGGTTGCACGACTCTGCGCTTCGCTTGCAGCGCGACGCTGGGCATCAGCCTGCGCCTGCGCCGCATTGGCTTGGGCCTGGGCGGCGTATGCAGCCTGGCGATCCGCTGCTAAACGCTGCGGTTCACCTTGGGCGGTCACGCTCTGCGCCGGCAAGGACCTCCCTTGCGGCTGGTATTGTCTGGCCGGCTGGTACTGAACGGCTTGCGGCGGGGAGTACTGGGCCCCCTGCTGCTGCGAGTACGGCTCTTCCTGCCGCCCCTGAAAGCGCGGGTCGTCGCCGTGATTATTGGGGTATAGCCTGTTGCCGCCGTCGCCATAGTTCCGGCCGGGCGCGTAGCCGCTACGCCCGTCGCGATCGTCGTGCCCACGTGTCGCCACGGCCGCCGCTATCCCGGCGCCGACACCGACGCCGATCGCCGCGGCATAAGCTGTGCGGCGGTTGTGCTCGTCGGCCCAGCGGCGCTGCTCGTCGGCCTGATGCTCGTCGTGCCACGCCTGCCACTCGGCGTCGCGCGCGCGGGCGTCGTCGAACGCCTGCTGGCGCGCGGTATAATCGGCGCGGCGCGCCTGCCAGTCGGCGGCATAGGCCGCCTGCCGCTGGTCGTACTGTGCCGCATGGTACAGCGCCCGCGCCCGGTCGAGGTAGGCCGCGGCGGCGTCGGCCCGCTGCGCCGCCAGCGCGTCATCGAGCGCGGCGCCGTCGGGACCATAGGCCGCGACGAGCTCGCCGTTGTCGTACGCATAGGCGCCGCGCGGATCGCTGACGTAGAACGGCTGGTCGGCCCCGGCCTGGTAATAATAGTCGCGCTGGCCCTGCGGCAGCTGCTCGACGACGCGGTAGGCGCCGTTGTTCGCGCGCCACACCCACGGACGGGTGCCCTGATACGCGACGGTATAGTCGGGCGGCGTGTTGCCGAACGCCTGCCCCATCGCGGCGGCGCGGTCGGCGTAGCGGTAGCGCTCGGCGCGCGGCTTGGCGACGACACGGATCGCGCGCGCCGGAGGCAGGACGGCGGGGGCAGGGGCGGTGGGGACCGGAGCCGCGGTTGCCAGCGGCAGCGCGGCGATCGGCGCGGCGCTGACCGGCTGGGTGCCTCCGGAAACCGGCGCGGTCGCCGGTGCCTGGTTGCACGCGCTCACCGTCAGCGCGGCGGCAACGGCGGCAAGCGCGAGTCGCGAAGCGGTCGATCGGTGAGCGGTCATGGTCGTCCTTCAGTCTGCCTGATGACCGCAATGGCGATCTGAGGCTGAACGCGCGGCGAATGATTTCGTTACGGGAGCATCACCCCGAGCGAAGTCAGACACAGGTGACCGGCCGCCGATTTCTGCTAGTGAGCGGCGAGCAGGAACGCGCGAACACAGGGTCGAGACATGGTTGAGCCTACCGACGCCAAGGAGATGATCGACGAGGCGATCGAGCGCGCCGAACAGGAGCGATCCTCGACCGACGCCGTCGAGCGCGCGGGTGAGCGACGCTTTCGCGACCGGGTCTCGCTTATGGTCGGAGTGTTCGCGGTGTCACTCGCGATCGTCCACATGGCCGCGGCCGGCTCGGCGCGCAAAAGCCTGCTCATGGGCATCGCTGCGTCCGACACCTTCAACTACATGCAGGCCAAGGTGATCCGCGAAACCGTCGTCAAGACGGCGGCAAAATCGACGGCGGCGAGCGACGCGGACCGGCAGGCATGGGTCGCGGAAGCGAAGCGGCTGCGCGATCCCGACGCTGCCGGGCACGGCATCAAGCAACTCGAGGTGACGGGTAAAACCGAGCGTGAGCAGGGCGAGCGCGCGGCTGCGGCAGGCGAGGGTTACGAACTCGGCGAAACCGCGCTGCAGATGGCGATCGTCCTCCTGTCGATCGCGCTGGTTGCGCGTTCGCGGCCGATCGTCGGCGGTGCCTTGATCCTTGCAATCGCGGGCATCGCGGCAGCGACCGCCGCCGGGCTGAG
>NZ_JANYGL010000136.1 GCF_025362435.1 Polymorphobacter sp. | reverse complement strand
GCCCCTCCCCTGAAGGGGAGGGGAGCAGGAGGAGAAGGAAAGGGAGCAGGAAGAAAGGGGAGCAGCAGAAAACGAAAAATCGCCCGACAATGAGAAACGGATCGAACACCGCCGCCCGCTGGCGACTCGATCCACCGGTATCCGGCTCCCGACCGCTACCAGCCTCGCCCGGGTGTAGGACAGCGCTTTGTCGCAGCATGGCACCGCGCCCGCGCCCGCGCTAAAGCCCCCCTATGACCCAGCCCCCCGTTGCCGCGCGCATCCCGCATTCGACCACCACCCACGGCATCGTCCGCGATGATCCGTACGACTGGCTGCGCGATCCCGGTTACCCGAAGGTCGAGGACGCGGCGGTGCTGGGCTATCTTGCGGAGGAGAATGCGTGGTTCGAGGCGTGGATGGCGCCGCATGCCGCGACCGTCGACACGCTGTTCGCCGAGCTCAAGGGCCGGATGAAGGACGACGACTCCGGGGTGCCGGTGCGCGACGGCGGGTTCGACTATTGGTGGCGATTCGACGCCGGCGGCCAGTACCGCATCTGGCTCCGCCGACCCGCCGCCGGGGGTGACGACGCGGTCATCCTCAGCGAGCCCGTCGAAGCCGCAGGCAAGGACTATTTCCGCCTCGCCGGGATATCGGTGTCGCCCGACGGCGCGCTCGCGGCGTGGACCGCCGACGACGACGGCTCGGAGCGCTTCAAGCTGTATGTCCGCGACCTGTCGACCGGGGCCGACACGCTCGTCGCGACGACCGCGATCGGGGTCGCGGTCTGGGCCGCTGATTCGGCGAGCTTTGCGTGGACCGAGGTCAACGACGCATGGCGGCCGTACCGCGTCCGCCTCCATAGGCTCGGAAGCGGATCGTCGACGGAAGATGCGGTGCTCTACGAGGAAGCCGACGCGAGCTTCTTCGTCGGGCTCGACCGCTCGACCGACCGCTCGCATTTTCTCGTCACCGCCGCCGACCATGTCACCAGCGAGGTCCGGCTGATCCCGGCGAGCGACCCCGCCGCGCCGCCGCGTCTCGTCAGCCCGCGCTCTACCGGGCGCGAGTACGATCTCGACGTCCGCGGTGACGCGGTGTTCGTCCGGACCAACGACACCCACGTCAATTTCCGCATCGCCACCGCGACCCTCGCCGCGCCCGGCGAGTGGAGCGACCTGATCCCCGGCGACGACCGCGTCTATCTGCGCGGGATCACCGCCTTCGCGTCGTACCTCGCGATCTCCGAGCGCGTCGACGGCCTCGACGGGGTGTTATTGCGGTACGACGATGGTCGCGAGACGAAAATCGCCTTTCCCGAGGCGAGCTACACCGTCGGCATCGGTTCGAACCCGGAGGCCGACGCGCCTTTGCTCCGGCTCGGCTACAGCTCGATGGTCACCCCGTCGACGGTGTACGACTATGACGTCGCCGCCGACCGCCTGATCGTCCGCAAGGTCCAGGACGTGCCCAGCGGCTACGACGCCAGCGCGTATCGCACCGAACGGCTGATGGCCCCCGCTGCCGATGGGACGCTGGTCCCGGTGTCGGTGGTCTATCGCGCCGATTACCCGCGCGACGGAACGGGGCGGCTCCATCTGTACGGCTATGGCGCCTACGGGCTGGCGATCCCCCCGTCCTTCTCGGCGTCGCGGCTGAGCCTGCTCGACCGCGGCTTCGCCTACGCCATCGCGCATGTCCGCGGCGGCGACGACATGGGCTATCGCTGGTATCTCGACGGCAAGCTTGCCGCGCGGACCAACACCTTCACCGATTTCGTCGCGAGCGCGCAGGCGCTGGTCGCGGCGGGGTTCGCCTCGGCGGGCAACATCTCGATCTCGGGCGGGTCGGCCGGGGGCACGCTGATGGGGGTCGTCGCCAACACCGATCCGGCGCTGTGGCGCGCGGTCGTCGCCGACGTGCCGTTCGTCGACGTGCTCGGGACGATGCTCGACGGCTCGCTGCCGCTGACCCCGATCGAGTGGCCCGAATGGGGCAACCCGGGCGAGGATGCCGAGGTCTACCGCCAGATCGCCGCCTACTCGCCGTACGACAATGTCGCGGCGCAGGCGTACCCGCCGATGCTGATCACCGCCGGGCTGAACGATCCGCGCGTGACGTATTGGGAGCCGGCGAAGTGGGCGGCGAAGCTGCGCAGCACCAAGACCGATGCGAACCCGCTGCTGCTCAAGACCAACATGGGTGCGGGACATGGCGGCAAGTCGGGGCGCTTCGAGTCGCTGCGCGAGACGGCAGAGGAGTTCGCCTTCCTCCTCGCGGCGTTCGAGGCCCAGCCGTGAGCGACCGCAAGGCGCGCCTCCAGTCCTTCCTCGACCGCGTCTGGTCGGCGGGGGAGATCGACGCCTGCGACGACTATCTCGGCGCGAGCTACACGATCGAGCATGATCCCGGCGACCCGTGGGAAGGCCGGACGCTCGACCTCGCCGGGTTCAAGGACCGCGTCCGCCAGTCACGCGCGCCGTTCCCCGACCAGCGCTTCGACGTGCAGGCGATGCTGGCCGACGACGCCGGGGTCGCGGTCGGCTGGACGTGGAGCGCGACGCACCATGGCGACATCCCGGGCTTTCCGGCAAAGGGGGCGCCGCTCGCGATGTCGGGAATGACGCTGTATCGATTCGACGCCGACGACCGAATTACCGGGCACTGGCAGGTCAGCGACCGGCTGGCGATCTTCCAGCAACTTGCAGCGGCGCGAAAGTCTTAGCCCCCGGCGCGCCGCCCGATTATGACCTTCCAGCCCGCAACAGAGGATTCTCCATGCGCTCACCGCTGATCGTGCTCGCCGCCTTCGCCATCGTCGCTCCGGCGATCGCCGCCCCCGCCGACATGACCGCGATCCTCGCCGGACCGCAGCGGTCGGAGGCGAACCGGGCGCGCGACCAGTATCGCCACCCGGTCGAGACGCTTGGCTTCTTCGGATTGAAGTCGACGATGACGGTGGTCGAGATCACCCCGGCGGGCGGCTGGTACACCGAGATCCTCGCGCCGTACCTTCGCGACCATGGCCGCTACATCGCCGCCGGCAGCAATCCGGCGACCGAGAACGGCGCCAAGGGCGTGGCAGCGTTCAAGGCCAAGCTCGACGCTGACCCCGCCAGCTACGGCAAGGTAGAGGTGACGACCTTTGCCAAGGACCATTATGCTATCGCCAAGCCCGGCAGCGCCGACATGGTCCTCAGCTTCCGCGAGATCCATAATTACTACACCGGCGGCTATGCCCCCGAGACGTTCAAGGCGTTCTATGCCGCGCTCAAGCACGGCGGCGTCCTCGGCGTCGTCGAGCACCGCCTGCCCGAAGGCCGCAGCGCCGAGCGCGAGGGCACCAGCGGCTACATGAAGGTGTCGACGGTCAAGCGCCTCGCCGAAGCCGCCGGGTTCAAGTTCGTCGCCGCGTCGGAGGTCAACGTCAACCCCAAGGATACCGCCGATTATCCCGATGGCGTCTGGACCCTGCCGCCGTCGTATCAGCTCGGCGACAAGGACCGCGCGAAGTACGCCGCGATCGGCGAGAGCGACCGGATGACGCTCAAGTTCGTCAAGCCGTAGGCGCTTGTGCGCGGCGCAATCTGGCGCCGCCGGTCTAGCGCTTGCTCAGCTTCTCGAGCTGCGCCTGCAGCGTCGCCATCTGCGCCTTGAGCGCGTCGAGTTCGCTGCTGTCGCCTGCCGCCGTGTCGGGCTTGGCGGCGCCTTCGGACTTGATCAGCGCGGCGCGGCCGGTGAGCATGTCGGCGGCGGCCTGGAACATCGCCATGTTCTGCTTGGCGAGCGTCTCGAACGGCTTGAATGCCGCGCCGCCGAACGCTCCGGCAACTGAATCGCGGAACTGCGACTGGTTCTTGGCGAACGCCGCCATCGACGCCTCGAGATAATGCGGCACCATCGACTGCATCGAATCGCCGTACATCGCGATCAGCTGGCGGAGGAATGGCACCGGCAGCATCATCTGGCCGCCGTTTTCGCCGTCCATGACGATCTGCGTCAGGACGTTGTGGGTGATCTCCTCCCCGGTCTTGGCGTCGAATACCTGGAAATCACGCCCCTCGCGCGTCATCACCGCAAGATGGTCGAGCGTGATGTAGCTCGAGGTGTCGGTATTATACAGGCGGCGGTTGGCGTATTTCTTGATCACGACCGGGGCTGGTTTGGCCGGGTCGGCGGCGGAGCGCGCGTGATCCATCGTGATTCCCAGAAAAGTTAATATGTTGCACTAGCACAAACCTGTGCTGCGCCGCAACGCGAGCCTACTGGCATCGCTTGGTGAACGTCTCTAAATGGATGGGCTAATCCCTGGGAGCCTGATCCATGACCGATATCGTCATCACTGCTGCAAAGCGGACCCCCGTCGGCAGCTTCATGGGCGCATTCGGCACGGTTCCCGCGCACGAGCTCGGGCGACAGGCGATTATGGCCGCGCTCGCGCAGTCAGGGGTTTCGGTCGACGAGGTCGACGAGGTCATCATGGGCCAGGTGCTGACCGCGGCGCAGGGGCAGAACCCGGCGCGGCAGGCGGCGATCAACGCCGGCATCGCCAAGGAGACCCCGGCATGGGGCGTCAACCAGGTCTGCGGCAGCGGCCTGCGCGCGGTCGCGCTCGGCGCCCAGGCGATCATGGCGGGCGACGCCGTCGTCGTCATCGCCGGCGGGCAGGAGAGCATGAGCCAGTCGACCCACGCGCAGGCGCTGCGGACCGGCACCAAGATGGGCGCGGTCGAACTCGTCGACACGATGATCAAGGACGGGCTGTGGGACGCCTTCAACGGCTATCACATGGGCATCACCGCCGAGAACGTCGCCGAGCAGTACCAGGTCACCCGCGAAAAGCAGGACGCCTTCGCCGTCGCCTCGCAGAACAAGGCGAGCGCTGCCCGCGCTGCCGGACGCTTCAAGGACGAGATCGCGCCGGTGACGATCAAGGGCCGCAAGGGCGACACGGTCGTCGACACCGACGAATATATCCGCGACGGCGCGACGATCGAAAGCGTGTCGGGGCTCAAGGGCGCGTTCAAGAAGGACGGCACCGTCACCGCGGCGAACGCCAGCGGGATCAACGACGGCGCCGCCGCCCTGGTGCTGATGACGGCCGACGAGGCCAAGCGCCGCGGCTCGACCGTCCTCGGGCGCATCGCCAGCTGGGCGTCGACCGGGGTCGATCCGAGCGTGATGGGCATCGGCCCGGTGACCGCATCGAAGAAGGCGCTCGAGAAGGCCGGCTGGACCGTCGCCGACCTCGACCTGATCGAGGCCAACGAGGCGTTCGCGGCGCAGGCGCTCGCGGTCGGGCAGGAGCTCGGGCTCGACCCGGCGAAGGTCAACGTCAACGGCGGCGCGATCGCCATCGGCCACCCGATCGGCGCGAGCGGCGCGCGGGTGCTGACGACCCTGTTGTATGAGATGGGCAAGCGCGACGCCAAGAAGGGCCTCGCGACTTTGTGCATCGGCGGCGGCATGGGCATCGCCATGTGCATCGAGCGCGACTGACCTTGTACTAGACTGGCGGTGAGCCGCCGGGGGAGTTGAGGTCACGACGATCGCGCCGGAAATCCGCGCCGCCGTCCGCGCGGTGCTGCCGCTGATGCCGACGACGCGGTTGCTCGCGTTCGGCGGCAGCACGGTGCTCGAAGCCGACGACGTCGCCATGGTGGCGTATGCGGCGCTCGTCGGCGATGCGGCGTGGCCCGGCACCGAGCTATCGATCGCGGTGTCGGCCGATCCGCACCGGCTGCCGTTCGTCGAGGCGGTATTCGACGCCGCGCTGGCGATGACCGCGCTCGATGCGGCCGGATTGCGCGAACTGTGGCGGGTGCTCGGCCCGGCGGGGGTGCTCGTCGCGGTCGTCCCGCGCCGCGCGTTGATCCCCCGCGAAACCGGGATCGACGGGGCGCGTCACTCGCGTGCCAGCCTGACAAAATTGCTCGACGCGGCGATGTTCGAGGCAGGCGACTGGACCAAGGTCGCCGGGGTCCATGTCGTCCGCGCGACCAAGCGCGACGGCCTCGCCCGGATCGGCGGCAACGGCACCGCCGCCCTCGCGCGCCTATCCCCGGCTTAGGATGAATACCGCCCGCTCGGCGCGAAGGTTTTCCGCCCACGTCAGCCGCAGCCCGCGGCTGAGGAAGGTTGCCCCCTCGACGGTGACGTCGAGCGCCGCCGCGAGCGCGCGGAAGTCGTCGATCGAGCACAGATGGATGTTCGGCGTCGCGTACCACGGCACCGGCAGCGCCGCGGTCATCGGCATCCGCCCGCCTGCGAGCAGGCTCAGCCGCACCCGCCAATGGCCGAAATTGGGGAACGAGATCACTGCCGTCCGCGCGATTCGCAGCAGCTCGGCAAGCACCGTTTCGGGCGAGCGCATCGCCTGCAGCGTGTCCGACAGGATCGCGACGTCGAAGGCGTGCGACGGATAATCGGCGAGGTCGGCGTCGGCGTCGCCCTGGACGACCGACAAGCCGCGCTCGACCGCGGCGGCGACGTTCGCCCCCGACAGCTCGATCCCGCGCCCGTCGACACCCTTGTCGCGCTGCAACGCCGCGAGCAAGGCGCCGTCGCCGCAGCCGACATCGAGCACTCGCGCCCCCGCCGGCACTGCGTCGGCGATCGCGGCGAGGTCGGCGCGAAGTGGGGTCATCGAGTGGGCTCGTCGGCCGGGCTGTCTCCGCCGAGCAGCGAGGCAAAGTCGGGCGAGAGCCGTTCCATGAGACGCTCGGGCCGCGCAAGCGGCGCGAAACCGACGGCGGCATAGACGCCGTGGGCATCGAAGGTGCCGAGCGCGAAGCGCCTTATGCCGACCAAATCGGGGTGGTCGACGAACCAGCGCGTCATCCTTCGTCCAAGTCCATGTCCGCGGACGCTGGCGTCGACCCAGACGTCGGCGAGCCATGCGAAGGTCGCGTGATCGGTGATGACGCGGGCGAAGCCGACCTGCTCACCATCGCCGTTGTAGGCGCCGAGGCAGTGCGACCCGGCGATGGCGCGCTCGACGAGGCCGCGCGCGATACCCGGCGACCAGTAGCTCGACGCGAGCCAGCCGTGGATGCGCGCGATGTCGAGCCGCGCCTTGTCGTCGGACAGGATGATGTCGCTCATTCGCCCGCCCTTAGGAAGCCGTCGACGACGCGGTTCATCGCCGGGGTGTCGAGGAGGAAGGCGTCGTGGCCGTGCGGCGAATCGAGCTCGACGAAGCTGACCCGGGCGTTGGCGGCGTTGAGCGCGCGGACGATCCGCCGCGACTCGGCGGTCGGGTAGAGCCAGTCGCTGGTGAACGAGATCAGCGCGAAGCGGGTCCTGGTCCCGGCGAACGCCGCCGCCAGCCGCCCGTCGTGGGGCGCGGCAAGGTCGAAATAGTCCATTGCCCGGGTGATATAGAGGTACGAATTGGCGTCGAAACGCTCGACGAAGCTCAGGCCCTGATGGCGCAGGTACGATTCGACCTGGAAATCGGCGTCGAAGCCGAAGGTCACCGCGTCGCGGTCCTGAAGCGCACGGCCGAACTTTGCGGTCAGCCCCTCCTCCGACAGATAGGTGATGTGCGCCGCCATCCGCGCCACCGCGAGCCCCGCCGCCGGGGGTGGGCCGGCGTGGTAGGCGCCGCGCCGCCAGTTGGGATCGGCCATGATCGCCTGCCGCCCGACCTCGTGAAAGGCGATGTTCTGCGCCGAATGCCGCGCCGCCGCGGCGATCGCGACGACCGCGCGCACGCGGTCGGGATACGCCACCGCCCAGTCGAGCGCCTGCATCCCGCCCATCGACCCGCCGACGACCGCCGCCAATGTGCCGACGCCGAGATGATCGAGCAACGCCGCCTGCGCGCGGACCATGTCGCGGACCGTGATGACGGGGAAGGTCATGCCGTACGGCTCGCTCGTCGCCGGATCGAGGCTGGCCGGCCCGCTCGACCCAGAGCAGCCGCCGAGCACGTTGGCGCAGACGATGAAGTGCCGCGCCGGGTCGATCGGCAGCCCCGGTCCGACCAGCCGCGTCCACCACCCCGGGCGCCCGGTCCGCGGATCGGCCCCGGCGACGTGCTGGTTGCCGGTCAGCGCGTGGCAGATCAGGACCGCGTTGCCGCCGTCGGCATCGAGCGTGCCGTAGGTCTCGTAGCCGATCTCGACGCCGCCGATGTGCTTGCCCGACTCGAGCCGGAGCGTTCCGGGGAGCCGGACGCGACGGTCGAGGCCGAAACGCTGGTCGGTGGCGAGCATCGCGGGTGGGTACGGGGTGCGGCGGGCAAGGGCAAGGCGGCGGCTTCCCCGAGGGCGCGGCTTTTGCCATGTGCGTGCGATGGCTGAGACGGTGATGACAGCGACCGACAAGCGGCCGCACCGCGTCCTCGTCCTCGGCGCGACCGGGACGATCGGGCGGGCGACGGTTCGCGCCCTCGTCGCGCAGGGGCATGAGGTCGTGTGCCTCGTCCGGCACCGCGCATCGTCCCCGGTATTCGATGGCGCCGAGGTGCGCTTCGGCGAGGTGACCGACGGGGGATCGGTGACGCGCGACGGGATTCGCGGCGAGCGCTTCGACGCGGTCGTGTCGTGCCTCGCGTCGCGGACCGGGGTGGCGAAGGACGCGTGGGCGGTCGATCATCGCGCCAATCTCGATGCGCTCGCGGCGGCGCAGGCGGCGGGGATCGAGCATTTCGTCCTGCTGTCGGCGATCTGCGTGCAGAAGCCGCTCCTCGCCTTCCAGCACGCCAAGCTCGCCTTCGAGGTGGCGCTGATGACGTCGGGGCTGCGCTGGTCGATCGTCCGCCCGACCGCATTCTTCAAGTCGCTGTCGGGGCAGGTCGAGCGGGTCGCCAAGGGCAAGCCGTATTTGATGTTCGGCGACGGGATGCTGACCGCGTGCAAGCCGATCGGCGACGACGACCTTGGTGCGTTCATCGCCGGGTGCCTCGACGATCCGGCGCGGTGGGACCGCATCCTGCCGATCGGCGGCCCGGGGGAGGCGATCACGCCGAAAGCTCAAGGCGAGGCGCTGTTCGCAATGCTCGGGCGGACGCCGCGCTACAGCCGGGTGCCGGTCGCGCTGCTCGACACGATCGTCACAGTCCTCGGCACGCTCGGCCGCGTCGTCCCGGGACTCGCTGCCAAGGCCGAACTGGCGCGGATCGGGCGCTATTATGCGACCGAATCGATGCTCGTCCTCGACCCCGCGACCGGGCGCTACGACGCCGATGCGACCCCCTCGACTGGCACCGCGACGCTGTTCGCTCACTATGCCCGGCTGCTCGCGGGAGAGGCCGTCGACGAGCGCGGCGACCACGCGGTGTTCTGACCGCCTTGTGGAGCGCGGCAGAACCGGCCAAAGCGCCGGGCATGAACGCACCCATCGTCAAACCCTGGATCGACGCGATCCACGCCTATGTCCCCGGCAAGGCCAAGCTCGGCGGCTTTGCCGAGCCGATCAAGCTGTCGTCGAACGAGAACCCGCTCGGGCCGTCGCCTAGGGCGGTCGCGGCAATGGCGGCGACGGCGGGGCACGCCCACCGCTATCCCGACCCGGCATCGGTCGCGCTGCGTGAGGCGATCGCCGCGCGGCACGGCCTCGACGCAGGCCGGATCGTCTGTGGCACCGGCTCCGACGAGCTGCTCCAGTTGCTCGCCACCGCCTACTGCGGGGTCGGCGACGAGGTCGTCCACGACGTCCACGGCTTCTCGCTCTACCCGATCGCCGCGCGCCGGTCGGGGGCCGAGCCGGTCGCGGCGGGCGATACCGACTACACCACCGACGTCGACAAGGTCCTCGCGGCGGTGACTCCGGCGACGCGGCTGGTGTTCGTCGCCAACCCGAACAACCCGACCGGCACGATGATCGGCCGCGCCGAGATGCACCGCCTCCACGCGGGCTTGCGCCCCGACATCCTCCTCGTCATCGACGGCGCCTATGCCGAATATGTCGAGGACCCCGAGTACGAGGACGGCTTCGCCATGGCGCGCGACCTCGCCAACGTGGTGACGACGCGGACCTTCTCGAAGATCCACGGCCTTGCTGCCGAACGGATCGGCTGGGCATACGGCCCGCAGGCGGTGATCGACGTTTTGAACAAGGTCCGCGCGCCGTTCAACGTCCCCGCCGCGGGAGGCGCGGGAGCGGTCGCGGCGATCGGCGACAGCGACTGGGTCGACGCCTCGCGGGCGCACAACAAGGAGTGGCGCGGCTGGCTCGCGGGCGAGGTCGCGGCGCTCGGTAACGCCGGGCTCGCCGTGGTCCCGTCGGCGGCGAACTTCATCCTCGTCAACTTCCCGGCCGAGGGCCCGATCACCGCCGAGGCGGCCAACGCCGCGCTGATGGCCGACGGCATCCTCGTCCGCTGGCTGCCCGGGCAGGGCCTGCCCAACGCGCTCCGCATCACCATCGGCACCGAGGCCGAGACGCGCGCCGTCGCCGCGAGCCTGCGGGCGTTCGTCGCCGCGCATAGCTAAGCCTCGCTAGTGCTCCCCTTCGCCCGCGTCAGCATCATCGGCATGGGGCTGATCGGCTCGTCGCTGGCGCGTGCGGTGCGGGCGCGGCTGCCGACCGTCCGGCTGAGCGTGACCGACGCCGACCCCGCCGTCCGCGCCCGGGTGATCGACCTCGACCTCGCCGACGACGTCGCCGACTCGCCCGGCGCGGCGGTGATCGACGCCAACCTCGTCATCCTGTGCGTGCCGGTCGGGGCGATGGCCGGGGTTGCCGCGAGCATCGCCGACGACCTCAGCCCCGGCTGCGTCGTGTCCGACGTCGGCTCGGTCAAGGGGCAGGTCCTCGCCGACCTCACCGCCGCGCTTCCCGGGGTCGCGATCGTCCCGGCGCACCCGGTCGCCGGAACCGAGAAGTCCGGCCCCGATGCCGGCTTCGCCAGCCTGTTCGCCGGGCGCTGGTGCATCCTCACCCCCGCCGCCGGAACCGACCCGGTCGCGATCGAGCGGGTCTGCGACTTCTGGACGCGACTCGGCGCGACGGTCGAGACGATGGACGCCGCCCACCACGACCTCGTCCTCGCCGTCACCAGCCATTTGCCGCACTTGATCGCCTATTCGATTGTCGGCACCGCGTCGGACATGGAGGCGGTAACCCGTTCCGAGGTCATCAAATACTCGGCGGGTGGCTTCCGCGACTTCACCCGCATCGCCGCGTCGGACCCGGTGATGTGGCGCGACGTCTTCCTGTCGAACAAGGATGCGGTATTGGACGTCCTCCAGCGCTTCACCGAGGACCTCACCGCCCTCCAGCGCGCGATCCGCTGGGGCGACGGGGATGCGCTCGAGGCGCTGTTCACCCGCACCCGCGACGTCCGCCGGACGATCATCGACGCCGGGCAGGACACCGACGACGCCGACTTCGGGCGCCACCACGATTAACCAACACCCGGCGGAAGTCCTCTAAGTCCACACGACAGCGAGTCCGTTTGCGGCGCTTTCGAGCCATGCGGTTCATCCGCCGTGCGGCCTTATCCATCACCGTAGGACTTGAGCGTAACCGAGCGAGTCGCTACATCGTGCCCTCGATGGGCGGTCGCTGGGGCCGCCTTTTTGCGTTGGGGGCAGATGCCCATGTCGATGACGAGCCCGATGAATCCCGTGATGCCGGTCTATGGGCGCTGCGAAGTCGAACCGGTGCGCGGCGAAGGCTGCTACCTGTACGACGCGGGCGGAAACCGCTGGCTCGACTTCGCCGCCGGGATCGCGGTCAATGCGCTCGGCCACGGCCATCCGCACCTGACCAAGACGATCCAGGACCAGGCGGGGACGCTGATGCACGTCTCGAACCTGTACAAGGTGCCGGGACAGCAGGCGGTGGCGCAGCGCCTCGTCGACCTGACCTTCGCCGACACAATGTTCTTCACCAATTCGGGCGCCGAGGCGATCGAGTGCGCGGTCAAGACCTGCCGCCGCTTCCAGTTCGTCACCGATCACCCTGAGAAATTCCGCATCGTCACCTTCACCCAGGCCTTCCACGGCCGGACGATGACCGAGATCGCGGCGACCGATTCGGACAAGATGCGCGGCGGCTTCGAGCCGCTCCCCGACTGGTTCACCGTCCTGCCGTTCGACGATATCGACGCGGTCCGCGAGCTGATGGCGGGGCCGCTCGGCGCCCAGGTCGGCGGCTTCATGGTCGAGCCGATCCAGGGCGAGGGCGGCGTTCGCCCGGCGTCGGTCGAGTTCCTCCAGGCGCTGCGCGACCTCGCCGATGAACATGGCGCGCTGCTGATCTTCGACGAGGTCCAGTGCGGCGTCGCGCGGACGGGTCATCTGTTCGCCTACCAGTATTTCGGCGTTACCCCCGACATCATGGCGATCGCCAAGGGCATCGGCGGCGGCTTCCCGGTCGGTGCCTGCCTCGCCACCGAGCACGCCGCGCAGGGCATGGTCGTCGGAACCCACGGCTCGACCTATGGCGGCAACCCGCTGGCGATGGCGGCGTGCGGCGCGGTCCTCGACGTCGTCGCGACCCCTGAGTTCCTCGACAACGTCCGCCGCATGGGTGACCGGCTGCGGCAGGCGATCGAGCAGATGATCCCCAACCACGACGACCTGTTCGAGAACATTCGCGGAGTCGGGCTGATGCTCGGCATCAAGATGAAGTCCGACAGCCGCGCCTTCGTCAACCACGCGCGGAGCTACGGCGTCCTGACCGTCGCTGCCGCCGACAACGTCATGCGCGTCCTGCCGCCGCTGATCATCGACGAGAGCCACGTTCGCGAATTCGTCGAGCGCATTTCCGACGCCGCGCGCGACTACGCCCCGGCGAAGGCGGCGTGATCGTCGCCCGCCGCCTGTTCGCGACGGTGCGTTGATGCGCAACTTCATCGACCTCGCCGCGGCGGGCAAGGACGGCCTCCGCACGATCCTCGACGAGGCGCACCGCCGCAAAGCCGCGCGCGCCGGGCTGCCGAAGGGCGCGCCCGATGCCGATGCGCCGCTTGCCGGCCATGTCCTCGCGGCGATCTTCGAGAAGCCGTCGACGCGGACGCGCTTTTCGTTCGATGTCGGCATGCGCCAGCTCGGCGGCTCGACGATCGTCGTCGGGGCTAACGACATGCAGCTTGGGCGCGGCGAGACCGTCGCCGACACCGCGCGCGCCCTGTCGCGGATGGTCGACGCCGTCGTCCTGCGCTGCGCGACGCACGCGACGATCGAGGAACTGGGCGAGGTCGCGACGATCCCGGTGATCAACGGGCTGACCGACCTGACGCATCCGTGCCAGGCGATGGCCGACATGATGACCGTCGAGGAACGCCTGGGCCGCCCGGTCGACGACACTTGCTGGGCGTGGCTCGGCGACGGCAACAACATGGCGCACTCGCTGATCGAGGCGGCGAGCGTGATGGGCTTCGACCTCAACCTCGGCGTCCCGCACGGCTACGATCCCGACCAGGCAGTCGTGGCGATGGCCGAGGCGCGCGGCGGCAACATCGACATTCTCCACAACGCCCTGCAGGCGGTCGAGGGGGTCGACGTCGTCGCCACTGACACGTGGGTGTCGATGGGCCAGACCGCGGTCAAGGACAAGATGACGGCGATGGCGCCATTCCAGGTCACCCCGGCGCTGATGGCCGCCGCCGACAAGGACGCAGTCTTCCTCCACTGTCTTCCCGTCCACCGCGGCGAGGAAGTCACGACCGAGGTCATCGACGGCCCGCAATCGGCGGTCTGGGACGAGGCGGAAAACCGCTTGCACGTCCAGAAGGCGATCCTGTTGTGGTGCCTCGGCAAAATCGGGTGATGGCGCGGTCGACATGCGCGGCCCTGGCTCCGTCGACGCGCTCGATAATTCCATTGTCGTCATCCCGGCGAAGGCCGGGACCCATGATCTCGACCGGCGGCGTTCATGGGTCCCGGCTTTCGCCGGGATGACAAAAGCAGCTTGAGACCCGTGATGACCGAAGCTTTCGCCCCCGCACCCATCCCCGAAGGCGTCGCCCCCGTCGCCGACCGCGTGCTCGGCTTCTCGGTCGGTGCGCGCAACGTCCGCGGCCGCGTCGTCCGGCTCGACGCGGCGCTCAACGCCGTCCTCGCGGCGCACGACTATCCGCCGCCGCTGGCAACCGTCCTCGGCGAGGCGCTGGTCCTGACCGCGCTCCTCGGTGCGACGCTGCGAGAGGACGAGGGGCAGCTGACCCTCCAGGCGCAGAGCAAGGGCGGCCCGGTCGACTTGCTGGTCTGCGACTATCGCGCCGGAGCCGTGCGCGGCTACCTCCGCCACGACGGCAGCGACGTCGCGCCCGGCCTCGACCTCAATACGCTGTTCGGGGAAGGCCACCTCGCGATCACCCTCGACCCGACCGCCGCCGCCGAGCGCTACCAGGGCATCGTTCCGCTCGAGGGCGCGTCGCTTGCCGAGGCCGCCGAGGGCTATTTCGCCAATTCGGAGCAGCTGCCGACGCTGATCCGCCTCGCGGTGCGCTGGGATGCGACGACCGGCTGGGTCGGCGGCGGGTTGCTGGTGCAGCACCTTGCGCGGAGCGAGATCGGCGGCGAGCGTCTGTCGATCGCCGACATGAACCCCGACTGGCAGCACGTCCTCGCGCTCGCCTCGACGATGAGCGACGACGAGCTGACCGACCTGTCGCTCAGCGAGGAGACGCTGATCTGGCGGCTGTTCCACGACGAGGAGGTCCGCGTCGTCCCCGGCCCGGTCCCGACCCGCGGCTGCCGCTGCACCCTCGCGCACATCAAGGACGTGCTGAGCAGCTTCCCGCCCGAGGAACGCGCCGAGATGGCGGGCGACGACGGCCGGATCAAGGTCGACTGCGCGTTCTGCGCACGGGTGTTCGCGGTGGAGGTGTGAGCAGGCTCGCCGTCGTCCTCCTGTCGGGCGGGCTCGATTCGACGACCGTCGCGGCGATCGCGCGCGAGCAGGGCTATCGCATCCTCGCGCTGACGCTCGACTATAACCAGCGCCACCGGATCGAGCTCGACCATGCTGCGCGGGTCGCGGCGGCGATCGGGGTCGAGAAGCATATCGTCCTGCCGCTCGACCTGCGCGGCTTCGGCGGGTCGGCGCTGACGGCGGACATCGACGTGCCCAAGGGCGGCGTCGAGCCGGGGATACCGGTGACCTATGTCCCGGCGCGCAACACGATCTTCCTGTCGGTCGCGCTGGGCTGGGCCGAGTCGGCGGGAGCGAAAGACCTGTTCATCGGGGTCAACGCGCTCGACTATTCGGGCTACCCCGACTGCCGCCCGGCGTTCATCGCCGCGTTCGAGGCGATGGCGAACGTCGCCACCCGCGACGGCGGCTTCACCGTCCACACCCCGCTCAGCGCGATGACCAAGGCCGACATCGTCCGCGAGGGCGCACGGCTCGGGGTCGACTTCGGCATGACGTGGAGCTGTTACGACCCGACTCCCGCAGGCCGCCCGTGCGGGGTGTGCGACTCGTGCCGCCTGCGCGCAAAGGGCTTCGCCGAGGCAGGGTCGATCGACCCGGCGCTATGATCCTCCCCGTCTTCGGGGAGGGGGCCCGTCGCTCTTGCGATGGTGGAGGGGCGGTCGATCACACCCGAACTACGAGCCCGCGCCGCCGCCCCTCCGTCGCGCAAGCGCGCGCCACCTCCCCGAAGACGGGGAGGACCTAGATGTACGCCGTCAAGGAACTCTACGTCACCCTCCAGGGCGAGGGCGCACAAACCGGGCGGCGAGCGGTGTTCCTGCGCTTTGCCGGGTGCAACCTGTGGACCGGGCGCGAGGTCGACCGGGCGGCGGCGGTGTGCACCTTCTGCGACACTGATTTCGTCGGCGTCGACGGGCCCGGTGGCGGCAAGTTCGGCGATGCGGGCATGCTCGCGGAGGCGGTCGCGGCGGCGTGGGGCGCCGAGCCCGACCACCGCCTCGTCATCTGCACCGGCGGCGAGCCGCTTCTCCAGCTCGACACGGCGCTGGTCGACGCGCTCCACGCCCGCGGCTTCGCGGTCGCGGTCGAGACCAACGGCACGCAGGTCCCACCGCCGGGTCTCGACTGGATCTGCGTCAGCCCCAAGGCCGACGCGCCGCTGGTCCTGACGGCGGGCGACGAACTCAAGCTGGTCTACCCCCAGCCGCTCGCCCAGCCCGAACGCTTCGAGTCGCTGGCGTTCGACCACTTCTTCCTGCAACCGATGGACGGTGCCGACGTCCAGGCCAACACCCGCGCCGCAATTGCCTACTGCCTCGCGCACCCCCGCTGGCGCCTCGGGCTGCAGACGCACAAGGTCCTGGGGCTGGCTTAGCCCCGCCCGCGGTAGGTCGCCACGCCCTGGTCCGGCACCCACACCCCCGCCGGTGCAACGCCCGTCTGCCAGAAGACGTCGATCGGGATGCCGCCGCGGGGGTACCAGTAGCCGCCGATGCGGAGCCACTTCGGGGCCATCTCGGCGACGAGGCGCTGGGCGATGCCGATGGTGCAATCCTCGTGGAACGCAGCGTGGTTGCGGAAGCTGCCGAGGAACAGTTTCAGCGACTTCGACTCGACGATCATCGCTCCGGGGACATAGTCGATGACGATGTGGGCGAAGTCGGGCTGGCCGGTGACGGGGCACAGCGAGGTA
>NZ_JANYGL010000113.1 GCF_025362435.1 Polymorphobacter sp. | reverse complement strand
CGACCAGCGCCTTCGGCGAGAGCCGACCCTGCAGATCGTCGATCGTCGTGGCGATGCGTTCGCGGGTCACTTCGGCCTCTCGTTCCAGTGTTGCGGTATCAGTCACATCAGTTCCCCTTGATGACAGCAACGTCACGGCGGACCGAGTCCGCCGTGCGGTCGGGCACGACGCTGACGCCGCCAATTTTCTTGCCGCCGCTGACCACCAGCAGGCCGCCGATGAGCGCGGCGACGAGACCGACGATAAGGGCGGCGAAACCGGCTCCTACCAGCGGGGTGAGAAAGCCTACCGCGGCGCCCAGCAGGGTGAACACAGCACCAAGCAACAGGATGCCGCCGACAGCGACCGCGCCGGCACCGGCCTTCGCAGACGTCAGGCTATCGCGCACCTCCGCCTTGGCGAGCCTGATCTCGGTACGGACCAAGTGATTGCCATCCTCGACCAACCGCCGAAGCAGGTCGGGAATCGACGGCGCTGCTAGCGCGTCCGGCTTATCCAAGCCGCGCGTGGTGAGATCCTGCTGAATCACCGCACGCTCCCGATCGCCGATGCCTTGACAAGGCGCGACAGGAAGAGGCCCGCGACAATCGATAGCCCAACTGCCACCGCGGGGCTGGTACGAACCAGTGTCCGCGTGTCGTCGATCAGATCGTCGACCGATCGTGCATCGACCGCCGAAGACCAGCCGGCGACGGTATCGGCGGCCTGATGGACGAGGCCGGCGAAGGGCGCCGCGCCATTGGCCTCGAGCTTGGTCGCGACGTCGCGAACCGTTTCAGCTAGGCCATCGAGAGTGCCGGTAACCTGTGCCTTGCCTTCATCGGCAAAGCTCATGACCTTGCTTTTCAACGGGCTGCGGTCGTCGCTCGCCTGCACCGGAACAACGTCGAGTGCATCGTGGCTCGCCGCGATCGGCGGCATCCCTGCGGAAGTAGTATCGGTCGTCATCAGCGTAGCCCCTGCCAGACACGAGGAAGTCGCTTCCCAAACGTAGCTGTCCTAGCCGGGTTCCCCCGATCACCGCCAGCCCGTTACGGAACCGTAGCAAGCGAGCCGCAACGCGGGCCCCGGCGATTGCACGCGTTGTCGCCGCGCCCGCGAATGGCTAGGACCGCGCCAGCAACTTGCCGGAGCCAGAGCATGACCGCCATCGTCGACATCCACGCGCGCCAGATCCTCGATAGCCGCGGCAACCCGACGGTCGAGGTCGAGGTCCTGCTCGACGACGGCAGCTTCGGTCGCGCCGCGGTCCCGTCGGGCGCGTCGACCGGCGCACATGAAGCGGTCGAGCTTCGTGACGGCGACGCATCGCGCTACGGCGGCAAGGGCGTCCTCAAGGCGTGCGCCGCGGTCAACGGCGAGATCTTCGATGCGCTGTCGGGGATGGACGCCGAGGACCAGGCCGACGTCGACGCGGCGATGATCGAGCTCGACGGCACCCCGAACAAGAGCCGCCTCGGCGCCAACGCGATCCTCGGGGTCAGCCTCGCCGCCGCCAAGGCCGCCGCCGAATCGCGCGGCATGTCGCTCCATAAATATATCGGTGGCGTCTCGGCGCACGTCCTGCCGGTGCCGATGATGAACATCATCAACGGCGGCGCGCATGCCGACAACCCGATCGATTTCCAGGAATTCATGATCATGCCCGTGGGCGCGCCGACGCTGGCCGAGGCGGTGCGCTGGGGGGCGGAGATCTTCCATACCCTCAAGAAGGGCCTGTCCGACGCTGGCCTGTCGACATCGGTCGGCGACGAAGGCGGCTTCGCCCCGAACATCGCGTCGCCCGCCGCCGCGCTCGATTTCATCATGGCGTCGGTCGAAAAGGCCGGTTATCGCCCCGGCGAGGACATCATGCTCGCGCTCGATGCCGCCGCCACCGAGTTCTACAAGGGCGGAAAGTACGAACTAACCGGGGAAGGGCGCTCGCTCTCGGCTGCCGAGATGGTCGATTATTACGCCGAGCTCGCTGGCAAATATCCGATCCTGTCGATCGAGGACGGGATGGCCGAGGACGATTTCGAAGGCTGGAAGCTGCTGACCGAACGGCTCGGCGCGACGCACCAGCTCGTCGGCGACGACCTGTTCGTGACCAACCCCGAGCGACTGCAGGACGGCATCGGGCGCGGCCTCGCCAACTCGCTGCTGGTCAAGGTCAACCAGATCGGGACGCTGACCGAGACGCTGCAGGCGGTCGAGATGGCGCACCGCGCCCGCTACACCTGTGTCATGTCGCACCGGTCGGGCGAGACCGAGGACGCGACGATCGCCGACCTCGCCGTCGCGACCAACTGCGGGCAGATCAAGACCGGCAGCCTCGCCCGTTCGGACCGGCTCGCGAAGTACAACCAGCTGATCCGCATCGAGGAGGAACTCGGCGACGCCGCGCGCTACGCCGGGAGAGCAATTCTGCGCTGAAGCGTTGCCTGCAGGACTCACTCGCGCATTTACTTGCAGCAAAGCAACTAACGGCTTGAACGCCTTCGAATCGCGTGGTTTAGCTAGGGGATGATCGATCGGGTCAATCCCCTAGCGCTTGCTCGCGCCGCCCTGCTTCCGGCGGCGTGCATCACCGTGATGGGATATTTCGCCTTCCACGCCGTGTCGGGCAATGCCGGGCTGCTGGCATGGCAGAATTACAAGGCCGAGCGTGCCTCGGTCGACGCTGATGCCAGCAAGATTGCCGCGGCGAAGGCCTCGCTGCAACGGCAGGTCGCGCTGCTCGACCCGCACCACGTCGACAAGGATTATGCCGATGAACGCGTCCGGCGCGATCTTGGCGTCGTCGGTCCCAATGAGGTTATAATCCCGCTCCCCGACGCCAAATAGCGCGTTGTACCAACGGAGCGGAGGCGTATAGACGGGTGGAGAAACCCGCGCGGAGCCGTGCTGCATGGCCAAGTCACCACCGATCATCGAACCACAATCACCACAGCGTGAACGGCCAGTCGAGCCGAAGCGGTACAACGCGTCGCCTGACGAACTTCTCGCCTTCTACCGTGAAATGCTCCTGATCCGCCGCTTCGAGGAGCGCGCCGGCCAGATGTACGGCATGGGGTTGATCGGCGGTTTCTGCCATCTCTACATTGGCCAGGAAGCGGTCGTCACTGGCATGCAGTCGGCGCTCAAGGCGACCGACAGCGTCATCACCGGCTACCGTGACCATGGGCACATGATCGCTGCCGGGATCGAGCCGAAGGTCGTCATGGCCGAACTGACCGGACGCGCGGCTGGGATCAGCAAGGGCAAGGGCGGCTCGATGCACATGTTCTCGGTCGAGCACGGCTTCTACGGCGGCCACGGTATCGTCGCGGCGCAAGTCCCGCTCGGCACCGGCCTCGGCTTCGCCCACAAGTACAAGAACGATGGCGGCCTCGCGGTGACCTATTTCGGCGACGGCGCATCGAACCAGGGCCAGGTCTACGAAAGCTTCAACATGGCCGAGCTATGGAAGCTGCCGGTGATCTACGTCATCGAGAACAACCAGTATGCGATGGGCACGAGCGTCAACCGCTCGTCGTCGGAGGACCAACTGTTCCGCCGCGGCGAAAGCTTCCGCGTCCCCGGCCTCCAGGTTGACGGCATGGACGTTTGCGAAGTCCGCGGCGCGGCCAACGTCGCGGTCGACTGGGTGCGGGCGGGCAAGGGGCCGATCCTGCTCGAAATGAAGACGTATCGCTACCGCGGCCACTCGATGTCCGACCCGGCGAAGTACCGCAGCCGCGAGGAAGTCGCCGCAGTCCGCGAGAAGTCCGACCCGATCGAGCACACCAAGCGCGACCTGCTCGCCGCCGGCAAGATCGACGAGGCGGGGTTGAAGGAACTCGAGAAGGAAGTTCGCGCGATCATCGCCGACGCCGCCGACTTCGCCGAGAGCGCGCCCGAGCCCGAGGCGAAAGAACTTTATACCGACGTGCTGGTGGGAACTTACTGATGGAGATCAAGCTCCCCGCGATGTCGCCGACGATGGAGGAGGGCACCCTCGCCAAGTGGCTCGTCAAGGAAGGCGACACCGTCAAGCCGGGTGACGTCCTCGCCGAGATCGAGACCGACAAGGCGACGATGGAACTCGAAGCCGACGAGGGCGGGGTGGTCGAGAAGCTCCACGTCCCCGATGGCAGCGATGCGGTCAAGGTCGGCACGCTGATCGCAACGATCCGCGGCGAGGATGAAGCGGCGGGTGCTGCCGCGCCTGCCACGCCGGCTCCCGCTGCAAAGCCCGACGCCGCTCCCGCCGAGACGCCGAAACAGGCCGACGCCGTCCCCGCGACCGCCGGCCAGCCGACCGCCAAGGCGAAGGAGGGCGAAGCGCCCGCCAGCCTCGAGGTCAAGCCAGAGACCCCCGGCCCGACCCATCGCCAGACCGTCCGCGAAGCACTCCGCGACGCGATGGCCGAGGAAATGCGCGCCGACCCGATGGTCTTCGTCATGGGCGAGGAAGTCGCCGAATATCAGGGCGCGTACAAGGTCACGCAGGGCCTGCTCGAGGAGTTCGGCCCGACCCGCGTCGTCGACACGCCAATCACCGAATACGGCTTTGCCGGGCTCGGCACCGGCGCGGCGATGGGTGGGTTGAAGCCGATCGTCGAGTTCATGACCTTCAACTTCGCGATGCAGGCGATCGACCACATCATCAACTCGGCGGCCAAGACCAACTACATGAGCGGCGGCCAGATGCGCTGCCCGATGGTCTTCCGCGGCCCGAACGGCTCGGCATCGCGCGTCGCCGCGCAGCACAGCCAGAACTACGGGCCGTGGTACGCCAGCGTTCCCGGCCTGATCGTCATCGCGCCGTACAGCGCCGCCGACGCCAAGGGCCTGCTCAAGAGCGCGATCCGCTCGCCCGACCCGGTCGTCTTCCTCGAAAACGAACTGCTTTACGGCCACAGCTTCGACGTTCCCGATGGCGACGTCGCGCTGCCGATCGGCAAGGCGAGCATCGTCCGCGAGGGCAAGGACGTGACGATCGTGTCCTACTCGATCGGCGTCGGCATCGCGCTCGACGCCGCGACCAAGCTCGCCGAGGCGGGCATCGAGGCCGAGATCGTCGACCTTCGCACGCTGCGCCCGCTCGACCGCGCGACGGTGCTCGCGAGCCTCAAGAAGACCAACCGCATGGTCGTCGTCGAGGAAGGCTGGCCGACCTGCTCGATCAGCAGCGAGATCATCGCCATCGCGATGGAAGACGGTTTCGACGACCTCGACTCTCCGGTCCTGCGCGTAACCAACGAGGACGTGCCGCTGCCGTATGCGGCGAACCTCGAGAAGCTCGCGATCGTCAAGGTCGAGGATGTCGTCGCGGCGGTGAAGAAGGTTTGCTACCGATGATCGACATCACCATGCCCGCCCTCTCCCCGACGATGGAGACGGGGACGCTCGCCAAGTGGCTGGTCAAGGTCGGCGACGTCGTCAAGTCGGGCGACATTCTCTGCGAGATCGAGACCGACAAGGCGACGATGGAGGTCGAATCGATCGACGAAGGCACCGTCGCGGAATTGCTGGTGGCCGAGGGCGCAGATGAGATCCCGGTCGGGCAGGTGATTGCGCGGCTGGCTGGCGAGGGTGAGGAAGCTGCTCCGGCCAAAACTGGCGTTGTCCCCGCTCCCACCGCTTCCAATCCTCCCCCATCTTCGGAGGGGGACCGCGCCGCTTCAGGCGTGGTGGAGGGGGCATCCCAGGCTCCGAAGCCAGCTCCTGCTCCTGCTCCTGCTGCCGACCCCGTGACCGGCTCCACCATCGCGAAGAGCGATGGTCCCCCTCCCCCGAAGGCGGGGGAGGATTTAGCAGTCCCGGCGAAGACTGACGGCGCTCGGGTCAACGCCTCACCGCTCGCCCGCCGCCTTGCCTCGGCGCAGGGCATCGACCTCGCGACGGTAACCGGTTCAGGTCCACACGGCCGGATTGTCAAAGCCGACCTCGAAGGAGCAAGCGCCAAACCCGCTGCCCAGCCCGCTGCGGCACCGTCTGCAGCGGTAGCTTCTGCCGCCCCGGCAGCCGAGGCAAAGCCCACCGCACCTGCTGCGCCAGCACCCGCCGCTGCCGCACCCTCGTACCCGCCGCCCGCCAGCGTCCCCGCCGAGGCGATCAAGCTGTCGAACATGCGCAAGACGATCGCGCGTCGCCTCGCCGAGTCGAAGCAGACCGTTCCGCATTTCTATCTGACGGTCGACGTCCGCCTCGATGCGCTGCTCAAGCTGCGCGGCGACCTCAACAAGTCGCTCGAAGCGAGCGGGGTCAAGCTGTCGGTCAACGACCTGCTGATCAAGGCGCTCGGCCTCGCGCTCGTCGCGGTGCCCGACAGCAACGTCCAGTTCGCCGGCGACACGCTGTATAAGTTCGGGCGCGCCGACGTCTCGGTTGCGGTGGCGATCCCCGGCGGACTGATCACCCCGATCATCGCCGACGCCGCCAACAAGCGGCTCAGCGTCATCGCCACCGAGATGAAGGACCTCGCCGCCCGCGCCAAGGACGGCAAATTGAAGCCCGAGGAATACACCGGCGGGACCGCCTCGATCTCCAACCTCGGCATGTTCGGGATCAAGCAGTTCGATGCGGTAATCAATCCGCCGCAGGGGCTGATCCTCGCCGTCGGCGCCGGCGAGAAGCGGCCGTATGTCGTCGACGACGCCCTCGCCATCGCCACGGTGATGAGCGCCACCGGCAGCTTCGACCACCGCGCCATCGACGGCGCCGTCGGCGCGCAGTTCATGAGTGCGTTCAAGGCGTTGGTCGAGAGCCCGATGAGCATGCTGGCGTGAGCGCCATTGGGGCCGGCATATCTCTGTTGAACTGTCTTGCCGCAGTTTTTGCTATAGGGGCCGCCTGGTTTTGGTTTCGGTCGGCCGCCGTCGAGATGCCCGCCCCACATACCTATTGGGATCAAATCCCAGAAACGGACCCGTGGTTGATAGCAACGCGGAGGTCGTCGCGTCTAAACAAAAGCGCCGCTATTTGCGCTGGCATGTCAGCTCTTGCGACTGCTCTACCGCTATGGATCGGACTTGCTGGATGACAAATGACTAGCGAATCCTTCGACCTCGCGATCCTCGGTTCCGGCCCCGGCGGCTATGTCGCCGCGATCCGCGCCTCGCAACTCGGCATGAAGGTCGTCATCGTCGAGCGTGAGCGGCTTGGCGGGATCTGTCTCAACTGGGGGTGCATCCCGACGAAGGCGCTGCTGCGGACGTCCGAAATCTACCACTATATGCAGCACGCCGATGCCTATGGGCTGAGCGTGAGCGGGGTCAGTTTCGATCTCGCCAAGGTCGTCGATCGCTCGCGCAAGGTCGCCGGGCAGCTCAACGCCGGGGTCAAGGGGTTGATGAAGAAGAACAAGGTCACCGTTGTCGAGGGCGAGGGGCGGCTGACCGGGGCGACCCAGATCACCGTCAAGACCGGCGACCAGGAGCGGGTGCTCGACGCCAAGAATGTCATCGTCGCGACCGGAGCGCGGGCGCGCGACCTGCCGGGGCTGGCGGCGGACGGGCAGCGGGTGTGGACGTACCGCCATGCGATGGTCCCGCCGGCGATGCCGACCAAGCTGCTCGTCATCGGCTCGGGGGCGATCGGGATCGAGTTCGCCAGCTTCTACAGCGACATGGGGGCCAAGGTCACCGTCGTCGAGATGCTCGACCGCGTGCTTCCGGTCGAGGACGCCGACGTCTCGGCACACATGCACAAGGCGCTGACAAAGCAGGGGATGACGCTCGTCACCGCCGCCAAGGTATCCGACGTCAAGCCGGGGGCCGACGGCGTCGCGGCGACGATCACCACCGCCGACGGCAAGGCGACGACCGACACGTACAGTCATGTCATCGTCGCGATCGGCATCATCGCCAACATCGAGAATATCGGGCTCGAGGCGCTTGGGGTGAAGGCCGACCGCGGGCATATCCTCGTCGACCCGTACGGCATGACCAACGTCCCCAACCTGTGGGCGATCGGCGACGTCACCGGCGCACCTTGGCTTGCCCACAAGGCGAGCCACGAGGGCGTCGTCGCGGTCGAGAAGATCGCCGGGCTCAACCCGCATCCGTTCGAGATCGGCAACATTCCCGGCTGCACCTATTCGCGGCCACAGGTGGCAAGCGTCGGCTACACCGAGGCGGCGGCGAAGGCGGCGGGGCACGAGGTCAGGGTCGGCAAATTCCCTTTCATCGGCAACGGCAAGGCGATCGCGCTCGGCGAGGCCGACGGCTTCGTCAAGACGGTGTTCGACGCCAAGACGGGTGAGCTGCTCGGCGCGCATATGATCGGCGCCGAGGTCACCGAGCTGATCGAGGGCTATGTCATCGCCCGCCAGCTCGAGACGACCGAAGCCGAGCTGCAGGAAACGATCTTCCCGCACCCGACGCTGTCGGAAATGATGCACGAGAGCGTCCTCGACGCCTATGGCCGGGCGCTGCATTATTAGACGATGATCGTCCTCGCCTTCGCCGTTGTCGCCGCGCTCAGCGGGCTCGACGCGGCGATCAAGGCGAGCGTTGCGTCGTGTCCGCCGCCGGTGACGGGCGAGATCACCGTCTGCGGCAAGCGCGGCGAAGTCGAGGCACGGCGCTATCTATCGCCGATTCCGGCTGAGTATGAGGTCGGCGATCCAAGGGCGCGGAGCGTGTCGGCGGAACGCAACGGGCTGTTCGACTATGACGCCGGCGGGACCGGATCATGCTCGGCGAGCGGGGCCGGGGGGAGCATGGGCTGCGGCTTCCAGAAGCATAAACACTGGGTACTACAGCGCGCTGGAGCAGCTGATCCGCGTGGGCCGCTCTACGACAAGTGACAGAAATGCCGCAGGAACTTGACCTTGCCGTGCCGGTTCTCGGATCAAGGGCAAACCGGGAGACAGGTCATGGAAGCTGCACACCCAGTATCCGCGTTGATGTTCGTCACGCTGGGGATCGTGCTGGTCTTGCTGATCGGCGGCTACCTCTACTTCATCCGCAAGCCGTCGAACCGCAAGGCCGGTGACCGGATGCCCGAGCGGGGCGAGCCGGGTGCGCCCAATGTCCCGCGCGGCGTCCCGATCGACCCGAAGTACCGCGACAAGGGCCGGGTCTAGGACGACAAGGTCTCGCGCCAGTCGACCGGCACCGGCTCGAAGCGGTCGGTTGCCGGGTCGAGGATGCGCAGTATGCCGTCGGCTATGTCGAAATGGGTGCCCTGAAGCTGCAAGGTGCCAGCGACGACGCGTTCCTCAATAAACGGAAAAGTCCTTAGATTGTCGAGACTTAGGCGGATCGCCGCAAGCTCGAGCGCCTGTTGCGCGTCGATGTCGGGGCTGATCGCCTGTGCCGCGCGGATGCGGTCGCGGGCCGGTTCGATCTTGGCCATCCACCGCCCGATAAACGCGCCATGCCCCTCGGCGGCAGCGTCGAACTTGCCGGTCAGCGAGGCGGTGATGCCGCCGCAGCGGGCGTGGCCCATGACGACGATATGCTCGACCTCGAGCTGGGTGACGGCGAACTCGATCGCCGCCGACGAGCCGTGGGTGGCGCCGTCGGCCTCGTAAGGTGGGACGAGATTGGCGACGTTCCGCATGACGAACATCTCGCCGGGCGCGGAATCGAAGATGCGGGTCGGGTCGACGCGGCTGTCGGCGCAGGCGATGATCATGATTTTCGGCGATTGGCCGACATGCGCCAGCGCGTCGAAGCGCGCACGCTGGTCGTTATACGGTCCGGCGCGGAAGCGGCGGTACCCTTCGAGGAGCGTATCGAAAGCAGCCATCGGCATTATCTCCCGCTATCGCAGTACAAACTTGGCGAGTTCGAGCGAACCACATGCGCTAAGTTCAAAATAAGTTCACACAAACGTCGGTGTTTTTCGAGTTTCCCTTCCGCCCGTCCGAAGCGAATCGCGGTTGTCGCGGGTGAGGCAGTGTAAGTGGGGAGGGCGGTCGATATCATCGCCCCGCCATAGCCGAACCGCAGGGGTATAGGACAGCGGGAATCCGTCGCACGGCTGGCGTTGGCTTTGCTCGCGCCCGGGCCTATCTAGGCACCATGACCGAAGCCGTCCCCGTCCTGATCCCGCGCGCTCGCAAGCCCGACTGGCTCCGTGTCCGCGCGCCGACCTCCCCCGCCTTCGCCGAGACGCGCAAGCTGATGCGCCGCCTCGGGCTCAACACGGTGTGCGAGGAAGCGGCGTGCCCCAATATCGGTGAATGCTGGACGCAGAAGCACGCGACGGTGATGATCCTCGGCGACACCTGCACGCGCGCCTGCGCCTTCTGCAACGTCAAGACCGGCATGCCGCAGCCGGTCGACCTGCTCGAGCCCGAGCACGTCGCCGAAGCCGCGGGTGAGCTCGGTCTCGAACACATCGTCATCACCTCGGTCGATCGCGATGACCTCCCCGACGGCGGCGCGGGGCAGTTCGTCCGCGTCATCGAGCAGCTTCGCCGCCGTGCGCCGAACACGACGATCGAGATACTTACGCCCGACTTCCGCAACAAGGCCGACCGCGCCGTCGCGACGATCGTCGCCGCGCGCCCCGACGTCTATAATCACAACCTCGAGACTGTGCCGCGGCTGTACCCGACGATCCGCCCGGGGGCGCGTTACTTCCACTCGCTGCGGCTGCTCGACCGGGTCAAGCATCTCGATCCGTCGATCTTCACCAAGTCGGGCCTGATGGTCGGGCTCGGCGAGGAGCGGCAGGAGATGCACCAGGTGTTCGACGACATGCGCTCGGCGGATGTCGATTTCCTGACCGTCGGGCAATATCTCCAGCCGACCCCGCGCCACGCCAAGGTGATCGACTTCGTCACCCCCGACACGTTTCGCAGCTACGCCGCGATCGCTCGGGCGAAGGGCTTCCTCCAGGTCGCGGCGACCCCGCTGACGCGGTCGAGCTATCACGCCGGTGCCGATTTTGCCGCGATGCGGACGAAGCGCGAGGCGGCGCTGGCGGCCAAGGCTCCGGTCGGCTGATGCCGCGCCACGTTGAAGACCGCTTCCTGCCGTACACCCCCGAGCAGATGTTCGACATGGTCGCCGACATCGGCCGCTATGCCGAGTTCCTGCCGTGGGTCCAGGCGACGCGGATCACCGGGCACGCCGGCAACGTCGTCACCGCCGACATGGTCGTCGGCTTCAAGATGGTCCGCGAACGCTTCACCAGCCGCGTCACGCTCGACCGGCCGCAGGCGCTGCACGTCGAATATGTCTCCGGACCGCTCAAGTACCTCCGCAACGACTGGCGCTTCGAACCTGCACCGGGCGGCTGCACCGTCCATTTCGCAGTCGATTTCGAGTTCTCCTCGCGGCTGTTCGAAAAGCTCGCCGGGGTGTTCTTCGGCGAGGCGTTCCGCCGGATGGTGGCGAGCTTCGAGAAGCGGGCAGGGGAGTTGTACGCGACGCCAGGCGCGCGAGAGCCAGCTGCGCCTGGCGCGCCGCGGATTGCCTGATTACCGCGGTGCCTCGCTGGCTGGCTGATCGCTCACGAAGCTAACGGCCTCTAGCGCCCAAACTTCGTCATCCGCGACCGGGCCGATTGGCTTGAAAGGCAGTGACGGTAGTGCAACCTATTCGGAACGCGCTCTTATTCAGACAACGGTTGGCTGCCGGGCGCCGAGCCCCGGAAGCAGGCCTCTGCAAGAGAGACCTTCCGCCGGATAGCAACACCCACGAACCCGAGCCCGACCACGAGCATCGCCCAGGTCGTCGGCTCTGGAACGCCACCGCTTACGGTGTAGCTAAGGACGTCATATGATCCATGTGTGTTGTCGTCGGTCTTCGCTACGGTATCGCGGAAGCCGTATTGAAAGAAACCGCTGCCGACTGAATAACCAGAAGCGAACGAATAGTTCTGCGCTAGGCGTGTAGGCGCACCACCACTTTCTTCATAGAAAGAGTTCCGCGCATAGGCGCAGGGGATCACAGGACTGGCGCAATCTGTCGACGCTATATGGTCCACGTTCGTTCGCGAAGTCTCCAGATGGCTGAAAGCCAGCGGATCGAAATTCCTTGTCACACCATTTATCGTTATCGATGCACCCAGTATAGGCGACGTCGAATGCCCAGAACTAAACCCATAGGTAGTTCCCCCGGTCCTTTCTTCGTAATAGCCGTACGCCAACGTGAAGTCGGCAAGAGTACGACCCGGAGCGGCGTAAAAGGGATCGGCGTTATATCGATATCGGGTTATGGCGGTGAGCCCGACGAGGCTATTGTTCCGCCCTCCGAAGTGCCCCGATATGTCGAGGCCGTCGGAAACAATGCCGGTGTAGGTTGCGACGAACTCCCGGGCCGCTGCCGGAGCAGCGAGCGCAACTGAACATAACGCCAGCGACATCGCCCACTTTTGCAACATTTCGGTTACCTCGAGTGCCTGCGCCCTTGCCGTCGATTGCGACGAACAATGGCTGTTAACCAGTTATCAAAGTCACCTATGCCCGTCAACGTAACAACTTTTTACATCAAGGCATTGCGGCGAGACTTCAAGGTCGTCGCCTAGTCCCGCCTTAATATCGGGGACGCCCCGCTTTTGCTTACGGCCCCTGCTCGACAGTCAAGCACGAAGATCCGGAAATTGACCGCTTGCGGACGGCGGGGCAGCAGCTTTCGCAGATTGCGCGCAACCGGCTGTAATGTACGCTAGTGACTGCAAAGCGGTCGTTCCGCATCCCAGTTCGGTGTTCGACATTCGCCGTCTGCCGCGCCGCCGGATTGATCGTTTAAGTTGTTGACGCACGGCGCGTATTGGTTAGCGCTTAGCGTGAGTAGGGGTGCGTGACGATGGAGGACGGGGGGCCGGTCCGCGACAGCCGCGGGGTGACGCTAACGGCGGCGGGGATTTTGGCGTCGGGCATCGCGTGCCGGTACTGGATCGTCGCGCGCCTGCCCGATCCGCAAGGCAGGCTCGGCGAGGCGTATAATGTCGCGCGGTCGTTTGCCGATCACGGGACGATCGCGGATGCCTACGCCATCGGGCAGGGGCCGAGCGCGCATATCATGCCGGTGGCGGCGGTGATCGCGGGCTATGTCTACCGCTGGCTCGGGGTCTTCACCCCGGCTTCGAACTTCGTCCTGACGACGATCGCGCTCGGCTTCGTCTTCGCCTCATTCGCTTTGCTGTTTGCCGTATTCCGCGACCTTGGCGCGCCGGCTTCGGGGCGGCTGCTTGCGTTGGCGTTGCTGTGCTGGTCGCCGGTCAATGCGCTGATCGAGGGCGTCTGGTTCCGCGTCTGGGAGGGCGGCATGGCCGTCGCGCTCGGCGCGCTGTTCCTGTATTTCGTCGTCCGCCTCGACCGGTCCGAGCGGATCCGGCTGCGCGACATTGCCGGGGTGTCGTTCCTCGCTGCTGCGACGCTGTTCGTCTCGCCGCCGCTCGGGGTTGCGGCGTATCTCTGCGCGTTGATGCTGATGCTCCGCCGTCTGCCGTCGCGGCGGTGGTTCGGGACGAGCGCGATCGCCGGCGTCGCGATGATCGCCGTGCTCGCGCCGTGGACGATCCGCAACGCAGTCGTGATGGGATCGCCGATCGTCCTGCGCGACAGTTTCGGGCTCGAGTTCGCGATGTCGAATGGGGCAGCGCTCGTCGGCAGGCCCGACTCCGACGGTGGCTTCGAGGCACGGCATCGCGCGATCCATCCGTACACCAGCCGCGAAGGCTATGCGGCGATGGTCGCGGCGGGCGGCGAGGTGGCGTACGCGGCGCTGCTAACCCGGGAGACCAACGCGTGGATCGCGGCGCATCCGGGCGATTTCGTAATGCTCATCGGGCGACACCTGCGCCAGATGCTGTTTCCCGAATACTGGATGTTTCCCGATTACAGCGCGCTCGGACCGGTTACCGGACGGTTGGCGATCCACTGGTTCGTCTCGGCGGAGGGGCTGGCCGGGATCGCCTATGCGCTGTGGCGGCTCGGCGCGCGCTACCGCTATGCCGTGATCATGGCGCTGGCGCCGATCGTGCCGTACCTGATCGCCCAGCCGATCCTGCGCTACCGCTACCTGATCTTCGGAATGCTGACCTTCTTCGCCTTCGACCTGTTGGCGCGCGTCGTCGCTCGGCTGGCGAGCGGCTTCAGCCTGGCATCAGCAGCTGGAGCGCGCACAGCACCGCCTGCCGCCTGATCTCGCTGCGGCCGAGGTCGCCGAAGAACTTGGTGTCGGCGATCTTGCATTCGGGGTCGTTGCGGCGGGCGAGGGCGAAGACGACGGTGCCGACGGGCTTCTTTTCCGATCCGCCGCCCGGGCCGGCGATGCCGGTGACCGCGACCGCGACGTCGGCGTGGCTGTGCTTGAGCGCGCCCTGCGCCATCGCCCACGCCACCGCGATCGAAACCGCGCCGAAGGTGTCGAGAATGTCGATGCTGACTCCGAGCGATTCGACCTTCGCCTCATTCGAGTAAGTGACGAAGCCGCGGTCGAGGACGTCGGACGATCCGGCAACCTCGGTCAGAGCGCCGGCGACGAGCCCACCGGTGCACGATTCGGCGGTGACGACGGTCAGCCCGGCGGCGCGATTGGCATCGATCACCGCTGAGGCAAGGGTCAAGACTTCGTCGCTGAAGATCATGCCGGGACCCTGATGCTGGCGACGCCCTGCGCGGCGATGCCCTCGCCGCGCCCGGTGAAGCCGAGGCCTTCGGTCGTCGTCGCCTTGATGCTGACCGAGGCGCAGCCGGTGATCTCGGCGATCCGCTGTGCGAAGGCGGCGCGGTGCGGGCCGACCTTGGGGCGTTCGGCGATGATCGTCAGGTCAAGGTGGTCGATGATGCCGCCCTTCGCTGCAACCAGCGAGCAGGCGTGCGCGAGGAAACGGTCCGACGACGCGCCGCGCCAGCGCTCGTCGGTCGGCGGGAAATGCGTGCCGATGTCCCCCGCGCCGATGCAGCCGAGCAGGGCGTCGGTCAGCGCGTGGAGGCCGACGTCGGCATCGGAATGGCCGATCAGCCCGAAGTCGTGGGCGACGCGGACCCCGCACAACCAGACATGATCGCCGGAGCCGAAGCGGTGGACATCGTAGCCCATGGCGGTGCGTGAAATCATCAGGGGGGCGAGCATCCGTTCGGCGCGGACGAAATCGTCGGCGGTGGTGACCTTGAAGGCGCTTTCGTCGCCCGCGACCAGCGCGACGGTCATTCCTGCGGCGACGGCGACAGCGACGTCGTCGGTGGCCGCGGGGCCCGCGGTGCGGTGGGCGGCGAGGATCGGGGCGAGCGCGAAGCCTTGCGGGGTCTGAACGCGGTGGAGGCGGTCGCGCGAGACCTCGCCGTCGACGTGAGCGCCACCGCTCCGCAGCGAGTCGACGACGGGGAGGGCGGGGGTCGCGCCGTCGCTCGTCGCCAGCGCGGCGATGACGCGGTTGATCATGCCGGGGGTAACGAACGGGCGGGCGGCATCGTGGATCAGGATGTGGGTCGCGTCCACCGCCTCGAGCCCGGCGAGGACCGACGCCTGCCGCGTCGCACCGCCGTCGACCGGCGGGGGTAATGTCAGACCAGCGGTGGCGGCATCGTAGAGCGCGCGATCGTCGGGGTGGATCACGACCTGAACCCCCGCAATGCCGGGATGCGCGAGGAACGTCTCGAGCGAATGGCGCAGCAACGGCTTGCCGCCGACGACGCGATACTGCTTGGGCACGCCGTCCCCGGCACGGACACCACGGCCGCCGGCGACGATGAGGGCGTGGACGATCACGAGGGGCCGTATAGGCGCGCACGCGGCGGCGGCAAGGGGCAGCGTCAAGTCGTTGCGACGGCGAATTGACAATGACAGCGCGGGCGCGCAGCTTTCGATCAAAGACGAACAGGGGGGAAAGCATGCGGATACTCATCGGAACGATGGTCCTGGCGGCAATGGCCGGTGCGCCGGTCGCGGCGGCCGAGGATGCGTCGGTAGCGACACCCCTCCGCCAGTTCGTCGATGCCTTCAACAAGGGCGACCTCAAGGGAGCGATGGCGAGCTACGCCAGCGGTGACATCGCCATCGTCGATGATTTCGCACCCTACGTTTGGACCGGACCCAAGGCGGCGCAGTCATGGGCCGCCGATCTCGCCAAGTCGGGCACCGCGACCGGCGTGACCGAAGGCGCGGTCAAGATCGGCGCGCCGACGCGGACAGAGGTCGCGGGTAACTTCGCCTATGCCATCGTGCCGGCGCGCTACACCTACAAGGAACACGGCAAGGCGATGACCGAGGAGGGCCAGATGACCTTCGCGCTCAAGGGCGGGGCTAAGGCGTGGAAGGTCTCAGGCTGGACATGGACCGGGCCGGTCCCGCACGGGAGATAGCGTCGGCTTGCCGGTCGGTCCGAAAGCCGATAGGAAGACTGCCCGCTTTTTAGGCAATTCCGTGCGCAATCTCGCAGCTATTCCCATCGGTCCGCACCGCATCGATCCGGTGATCCTCGCGCCGATGACCGGCGTCACCGACCTGCCGTTTCGCCGGCTGGTCAAGCGCTATGGCGCCGGTCTCACCGTCACCGAGATGATCGCGAGCCAGGCGATGGTACGCGAGACCCGCCAATCGCTCCAGAAGTGCGCGTGGGACCCGGCTGAAAATCCGGTGTCGATGCAGCTTGCCGGGTGCGAGCCGGGGGTGATGGCCGAGGCGGCTAAGCTCAACGCCGACATGGGCGCGGCGATCATCGACATCAACATGGGCTGCCCGGTCAAGAAGGTCGTCAACGGCCACGCCGGGTCGGCGCTGATGCGCGACCTGCCGCTGGCGACCGCGCTGATCGCCGCGACCGTCGCCGCGGTCGATGTGCCGGTGACGCTCAAGATGCGGATGGGGTGGGACCATGCCAGCCTCAACGCCCCCGAACTCGCACGGATCGCCGAAGAGCTCGGCGTGCAATTGATCGCGGTCCACGGACGGACGCGGTGCCAGCTTTACAAGGGCGACGCCGACTGGAGTTTTGTCCGTCGGGTCAAGGACGCGGTGCGCCTGCCGGTGGTCGTCAACGGCGACATCTGCACGCTCGACGACGTCGACGCCGCGCTCGATGCAAGCGGCGCCGACGCGGTGATGATCGGGCGCGGAGCGTACGGCAAGCCGTGGCTGCTCGGCCAGGCGATGCGCTACATGGCGACCGGCGAGCGCCTGCCCGACCCGAGCCTTGCCGAGCAATATGCCCTGATCGTCGAGCACTACGGCATGATGCTCGACCATTATGGCAGCGTCATCGGGGTCAACCTGATGCGCAAGCATCTCGGCTGGTACACCAAGGGGCTCGCGGGGTCAGCCGAGTTCCGCAACGCCGTCAACCAGGAGGACAGTGCGGCGCGCGTGCTGGCGATGCTCGACGGTTTCTACGCGCCGCTGATCGACGAGGCGACGACACAGCCCGGCACGAACCCGCTCAGCCTCGCGGCATGAGCGTCTTCCCGCTGCTGCGGCGGGCAGCCAAGGCGAAGCCCGCGGTCGAGTTGCCACCGGTCGACCTGCTCGCGACACTGCCGATCCCGGTGATCGTCCTCGACCCCGACGGCGCGCTCGTCGTCGCGAACGCGGCAGCGGAAACCCTGCTCAACGCCAGCCAGGCGAGCCTGCGCGAGCGCGGCTGGTCGAGCGGCCTGACCGCCGATTCGGCGCTCGTCACCCTCGTTGCCGACGCCCGGGGACACGGCGGCCCGATCACTGCCTTCGACACCGAAATCGCCTTCGCCGGAAGCCGCGTCACGCGCGCCGATGTCTTCATCACCCCGCTCGCCGATACGCCAGGCTGGACGACGATCTGCTTCCAGGCGCGTCCGGCGGCGACGCTCGTCGACCGGCAACTCGTCCACCAGGGCGCGGCGCTGTCAGCGGTCGGAGTCGCGGCGATGCTGGCGCACGAAATCAAGAACCCGCTGTCGGGCATCCGCGGCGCGGCGCAACTGCTCGCCGCCAATGCCGACCCCGAGGCGCGCGAGCTGACCGAACTGATCCGCGACGAGGTCGACCGCGTCGCAGCGCTGATCGACCGGATGGAGGGGTTCACCGACACGCGCCCGGTGGCGAAGGCGGCGGAAAATATTCACTCGGTCCTCGGCCACGTCCGCCGCGTCGCCGAGAGCGGCTTCGCCCGCGGCATCACCATCCGCGAACGCTACGATCCGTCGCTGCCCGCCGTCGCCGGCAATCGCGACGCGCTGATCCAGGTCTTCCTCAACCTCGTCAAGAACGCCGCCGAGGCGATCGTCGCGGCGGGAGGATCGGGCGGAGAAATCACCCTGACCACCGCTTACCGCCACGGCGTCCGCGTCGCCTCCGCCGGGTCGCGCGTCCGCGTCTCGCTGCCGCTTGAAGTCTGCGTCATCGACACCGGCGCCGGGGCGGGGGAGGTCGCGCAGCACATGTTCGAGCCGTTCGTCTCGTCGAAGCGTGCCGGCGGCGGGCTCGGTCTCGCGCTCGTCGCCAAGATCGTCAGCGACCACGGCGGCATCGTCGAATACGAACGCAGCGCCGACCCGCAGCGCACTGTCCTCCGCGTCCTCCTGCCGATGGCTCCAGCTTGAACACACCCCAGTGACCGGCCCCTTCACGATCATCGTCGCCGACGACGACGCGGCGGTTCGCACTGTCGTTCGCCGCGCGCTGACTCGCGACGGCTATCTCGTCAGGACGACCGAGTCGGCGGCGGGGCTGTGGCGGCTGGTCGACGAGGGCGCGGGTGACGTCGTCATTACCGACGTCATGTTCCCCGATGGCAACGGCCTCGACGAGTTGCCGCGGATCCTCGCGCGGCGTCCGGGGCTCAAGGTCATCGTGATGAGCGCGCAGAACACGCTGTCGACTGCGGTGCGTGCGACCGAGCAAGGCGCGTTCGACTATTTGCCGAAGCCATTCGACCTCGACGAACTTACCCGCGCGGTCGCCAGCGCGCTCGCCGTCGAGTCGGGGGTGCGCGGGGAGGACGGGCTCGGCGAGGACATGCCGCTGATTGGCCGCTCGGCCGCGATGCAGGAGGTCTACCGGACGATCGCGCGCGTCGTCCCGACCTCGCTGACGGTAATGATCCTCGGCGAATCGGGGACGGGAAAGGAGCTCGTCGCGCGGGCGATCCACGACCTCGGGCCGCGCCGCCGCGAGCCGTTCGTCGCGGTCAACATGGCGGCGATCCCGCGCGAACTGATCGAATCCGAGTTGTTCGGCCATGAGCGCGGCGCCTTCACCGGCGCAGCGGCGCGGGCAAGCGGGCGCTTCGAGCAGGCGCAGGGCGGGACGTTGTTCCTCGACGAAATCGGCGACATGCCGATCGACGCGCAAACCCGCCTGCTCCGCGTCCTCCAGTCCGGCGATTTCACCGCAGTCGGCAGCGCTCGCGTCCAGCGCGCCGACGTCCGCATCGTCGCCGCGACCAACCAGGACCTTCGCCGACTGATCGAGGCGGGGCGCTTCCGCGAGGATTTGTTCTACCGGCTCAACGTCATCCCGCTCAAGCTGCCGCCGCTCCGTGCCCGGATCGACGACATCCCAGTTCTCGCACGCCACTTCCTCGACCGCGCCGCCGCCGAGGGACTGCCGCGCAAGGGGCTCGACGCCGGGGCGATCGAGGCGATCCAGCGGCATAGCTGGCCGGGCAACGTCCGCGAACTCGAGAATTTGATGCGGCGGTTGGCGGCGCTGACCCGCGGCGACACGATCGGCGAGGCGGCGATCAACGACGGGTTCGATGGCGAGACGCCGCCGGTGGTCCTGATGCCCGATTCGACGGGGTCGGATGGTCTTGCCGCCTCGGTCGAGCTTCACCTCGCGCGCTACCTGACGATGTTCGGCGAAGAGCTTCCGCCCGACGGGTTGTACGACCGGGTACTCGCCGAAATCGAACGGCCGCTGCTCCGGTTGAGCCTCGCGGCGACCGGTGGCAACCAGATCCGCGCCGCACGGCTGCTCGGGATCAACCGCAACACGCTGCGCAAAAAGCTGACCGAGCGGGGAGTTGATCCGGGACCGCGCGGCGGCTAACCGACGCATAGCTTGTATTCGTCGCAATGTGGCAACGAGTGTGTTCCTTTTGCCACGCAAGCGCGGTAACGTGGCTGTCATGGATCCGAAACCCGCTCGCCGTATCGGAGCCCGCCGCTGGCGGTCGCTGCGTCGGCGGTTCAATCGCTGGGTAACCCGGGTCGACCTTTACCCGCGGCTCGAAGTCCTCATCGCGGCGATCGTCGTCGTCCTCGGCCTGTCGAGCTATGCGATCCTGACCGGCCAGAGCGCGCCTGCTGCAGGCTTCTCACCGCCGATGGTGACGCTGCTGCTCGTCGCCAACCTGCTGCCGCTGATGGCGCTGCTGGTGCTGATCGCCCGGCGTATCGCGCTGCTGCTGACGGCGCGGCGGCAGGGGACGGCGGGGGCCAAGCTCCACGTCCGCCTCGTTGCGTTGTTCTCGGCGGTGGCAGCGGTGCCGACGCTCCTCGTCGTGGTTTTCGCCTCGCTGTTGTTCCAGTTCGGCGTCCAGTTCTGGTTCTCCGACAGAGTCAAGACCGTCCTCGGCAACGCCGATCATGTCGCGCAAGCATATGTCGACGAAAAGCAGCAGCGCATCCTCGAGGACGGGATCGCGATGGCCGCCGACCTGCGCAACTACGGTCAGCAGTTCGGCTATGGTTCGAAGGACTTCGTCGAGGGCGTCCAGTTCCAGCTGCCGCGGCGGCACCTGACGACCGCCGCGGTATTTTCGCCGACGCCGAAGGGCTTCGTCACCTTCGCCGCGGTCAAGATGGAGACGCGGCCGCTCGCCGTTCGGGTGTCGCCGCAGGATCTCAAGCTCGCGCGGGTCGGCGTGCCGCGTGTCCTGACCAACGCCCGCGACCGAATCGAAGCGGTGATGCGGATCGACGATAACGCCAGCCATTACCTGTACATCAGCACGCCGGCGGACCCCCAGGTGCTCGCACAGGTGGCACGGACGCGGCAGGCGCTCGACGAATATCAGTTGCTGATCTCGCGGTCGCGCGGGATGGTCCTGCGCTTCAACGGCCTGCTGATCGTCGTCTCGCTGCTGATCCTGTCGGCGGCAATCTGGTTCGCCTTGTGGCTGGCGAACCGGCTGGTGACGCCGATCGCGCGGCTCGCCGATGCTGCCGAGCGCGTCGGCGCGGGTGACCTTGACGCGCGCGTGCCCGTGCGCGGCTCGCCCGACGAGCTCGGGACGCTGGCGCGCGCCTTCAACCGCATGACCGGGCAGTTGAAGGCGCAGCAGACCGCATTGGTCACCGCCAACAGCCAGCTCGACCGGCGGCGCCAGTTCAGCGAGGCGGTCCTCGCCGGGGTTTCGGCAGGGGTGTTGTCGATCGACGCCGGTGGGATCATCCGGCTGGCGAACCATTCGGCGGCGACACTCCTCCAGACCAGCGAGCGCGCGCTCGCCGGCCAGCCGCTCGCCGAGGCGGTGCCGCAACTCGCGGCGTTGCTCGACGAGGCGGCGGCGCGCGGCGATGCCTCGGGGCAGGTCGAGATCGTCCGCGGCACCGACACGCAGACCCTCGCGGTTCAGATCGCCGCCGAGCGATCGGGCGCGCGGACCTATGTCCTGACCTTCGACGACATCACGGCGCAGCTCGCCGACCAGCGGCAGGCGGCGTGGGCCGATGTCGCCCGGCGGATCGCGCACGAGATCAAGAATCCGCTGACCCCGATCCAGCTGTCGGCCGAGCGGCTCCAGCGGAAATATGGGCGGCAGATCCTCGAAGACCCGGCGACCTTCGCCAATCTTACGGGCACGATCGTCCGCCAGGTCGGTGACCTTCGCCGGATGGTCGACGAGTTCTCGTCGTTCGCGCGGATGCCCAAGCCGGTGTTCAAGCCCGAACCGGTCGTCGAGGTCGCCCGCGAGGCGGTGTTCATGCAGGAGGTCGCCAATCCGGCGATCGCCTTCGAGATCGTCGTGCCCGACGCGGTGCCATTGCTCGTCTGCGACCGCCGCCAGATCGCGCAGGCGCTGACCAACCTGCTCAAGAATGCAACCGAGGCGGTGGCCGCGCGGACCGACCGCGACGGCACCAGCGACGGGCGCATCGTCCTCGCGATCGAGGTCGACGCGACGAAGCTCGTCCTTCGCGTCACCGACAACGGCATCGGCCTGCCGATCGAACAGCGCGATCGGCTGACCGAACCCTACGTCACCACCCGCGCGCGCGGCACCGGGCTCGGCCTCGCCATCGTCAAGAAGATCGTCGAGGAGCACGAAGGCGTCCTTGACCTGACCGACGCGCCGGGGGGCGGGACCGTCGCGCGACTGTGCTTCGATCGCAGCGCGCTCGCCGACCACATCGACACCAATACCGATCCCGGCGATGCGATTTCCGCGCGCCGGCAAGTGGGTTAGGAGACGCATGGCGCTCGAAATTCTCGTCGTCGACGACGAAGCCGACATTCGCGAGCTGGTTGCCGCGATCCTCGCCGACGAAGGCTATGCGACGCGAACCGCGAAAGACAGCGACACCACGCTCGCCGCGCTGGCCGAGCGACGCCCGTCGCTGCTCATCCTAGACATCTGGTTGCAAGGGTCGCGGATGGACGGGCTGGAACTGCTCGAGGAGGTCAAGCGTCGCGACCCGACGCTGCCGGTCATCGTCATATCGGGGCACGGCAACATCGAGACGGCGGTGACCGCGATCAAGCGCGGCGCGTACGATTTCATCGAAAAGCCGTTCCAGGCCGACCAGCTGCTGCTCGTCGTCCAGCGCGCCACCGAGACCGAGCGCCTCAAGCGCGAGAACGAAGAGCTCCGCGAGCGCGCCGGTTTCGACACCGAGCTGACCGGATCGTCGACGATCATCAACGGCGTCCGGGCGACGATCAAGCGCGTCGCCGCGACCGGCAGCCGGGTCCTGATCACCGGCGCGGCGGGGTCGGGGAAGGAGATCGCGGCGCGCCTGCTCCACCAGTGGAGCCCGCGATCGGGATCGCCGTTCGTCATCGTCAGTGCCGCGCGAATGGACCCCGAGCGCGTCGAGGAAGAATTGTTCGGCCGCGAGGACGGCGGCCACCTCGCGCGGACCGGGCTGTTCGAACAGGCGCACGGCGGCACCCTGTTCCTCGACGAGGTCGCCGACATGCCGCTGCCGACACAGGCGAAAATCCTCCGCGTCCTGACCGAACAGACCTTCCAGCGGATCGGCGGCTCGCGCTGGGTCCGGGTCGACGTCCGCGTCATCAGCGCGACGTCGCGCGACCTCCCCGCCGAGATCGAGGCCGGGCGCTTTCGCGAGGACCTCTATTACCGCCTAAACGTGGTGCCGGTGCGGTTGCCGGCGCTGAGCGAGCGGCGCGAGGATGTTGCCGAGCTCGTCGCCTATTTCCTCGCGCGCTATTCGGCCGAGCGGCGCGTCTCAACCCCGATCCTGTCGGACGATGCCGTCGCCGCGCTCCAGACCTACGATTGGCCGGGGAACGTCCGCCAGTTGCGCAACGTCGTCGAGCGGACGCTGATCCTCGCGCCGCCCGAGCGCGTCGGGCGGATCGATGTCGACATGCTCCCCGCCGAGATCACCACCGAACCCGCCAAGCTGCTGCCCAACCAGGCAGTCAAGTCGATCATGGGGACGCCGCTGCGGGAGGCGCGCGAGGCGTTCGAGCGCGAATATCTCCGCGCCCAGATACGGCGGTTTTCGGGAAATATCTCGCGGACTGCGGCGTTCATCGGCATGGAACGCTCGGCACTCCACCGCAAGCTGAAGGCGCTCGGGCTGTCGGAGGGAACGCGCGACGACGACGCCGAGGAGGTGGTTGCCTAGCCTGTACGGCGGCCGACTGCCTCGTCCCGTAACGGCAACGGAATGAACATCCCATTGCCGTCTGTAGTCAATCGGCGCATGATCTGTTGACAACGCGGGGGGCGGGCAATGAAGCTGCCGTTGATTGCAGTTGTTCTGGGGATGCTGCTCGGTATCGTACTGACGATCTTCGTCGCACCTGAGACGCCGCAAGGTGTCGCGCTGATTATCTTCGTCGCGATCCTTTGCTTCGCCGTCGTTGTTCTTGGCATCGACCGGCTCTGGCCCAAGCGCCAGGATCCGCCTCCGCCGCCACCACCGGGCGGGATTCATGACTAGGCGCCTGCTTGCGGCGGTCGCTGTGGCCTGGCTGGCCGCCGGGACGACGGGAACGGCAGCTGCCGCGCCGGTTACTTGCGCGACGAAGTGTGCGGTCATCTGCGCAGGCGCAGGCCCGCTCACCGTCGTCAACCAGTGCGCGGCGCAGTGCGATATCCACCGCAGGAAGATGTGCGCGATCGGGCAAATCAACGGGACACGACCAACTGCGGCCAAGATCGGATCGCCGAGGCCGTATGTCCTTCATCGGCATAGCCATCCATCTGCGGCTCCGCCTCCGCCTCCGCCTCCTCCACCGCCGCCTCCGCCTCCGCCGCCTGTACCCGCGCCGCCACCGCCTGCCGGTGACGTGCCATCCGTTTCTTCGGACCTGCAGCCAATCGCGACTCGGCTGTTCGCGGACCCCAAGTTCCGGGTTCCCGATGACTTCGGGGCGATCGCAGTCCTCGTCTTCCCCGCCGATGCCGCGCAAGACGGGGGGCGCGTCCTGACCGTTTGCCGTGCCTTCGTCGGCGCAATGCTGCCGTCGACGGCGGTGACCCGCGAGCAGCCCCATTGGCAACAGATGGTGACATTATGGCCGGTCGTCGCCGGCTCGCCGACGCTCGATCCAAACAATCAGGATGTTCACGGAGCGGGGGCCGACAGGCAAGTGTGTCCTGCGGCGAGCAAGGACTACGACTATGTCCAGGCCGCGGCTTGGCTGGCGCGGCTGCCGAGGAGCATCGATTTCGCCGCGGGGCAAGGGCCGTTCCTTATAGCCTGGGCTCCGGCGCGGATGGCGGGCTCGCCGCATGTTCCCATCCTGACATACGACCTCAGCAGTTTCACGACGCCGACAGCCCTTCGCCGGGCGATGCGAATCTGGACCGACGAGATTGAGGAGAACCCCGATGCATGGACCAGCGGCTGGGATTTGACACGGTTCCGCCTTAAGGCGGCGGCCGAAGCGGACCAGTTCGGCGGGCAGATCCTCGCCGCGATCAAGCTCGTCCCGTTCGTCGGCGGCAAGTAACTCAACTCACGGGTTGAGCCGAGCCGGTCGCCGCCCTACATTCGCTACTTCCGGTGGTTTGCCGCCGGGGAGCGGTGCCTGCGATCAACGCGGTCATCGTGCAAACACCGTTTGCCAATAACAAGAAGGGTATCCCGATGGCCGAGAAGCCGAGCAGCCTCCAGGACGTGTTCCTCAACACCGTTCGCAAGACTAAGACTCCCGTGACGATGTTCCTCGTCAACGGGGTCAAGCTCCAGGGCAACATCACCTGGTTCGATAATTTCTCGGTGCTGTTGCGCCGCGATGGCAGTTCGCAGCTGGTCTAAAAGCACGCGATCTCGACCGTCATGCCCGCCGGCCCGATACAGCTGTTCGACGCTGAGAAAGTAGACGACGACGGCCTTGATTAATCCTCCAGAAGACGACGTCCACGACGAGTCGCTATCCAACGATGCGGGTAGCGATGCTCCCGAGCGAGCGCGCGGTGAGTCGACCCAGGCACAGCCTGGCTTCGACGCGCAGCGCGGTATTCGCTTTGGCGCGAATACGCTCGTCGTCATGCCCGAGCGCGATGGGGCAGGGGGCAAGCGAGATGGCGCGGCGGCGAAGCGTGATGGCAGCGCCAGTCGCGACGCCGACGCGCGTCTCGACGAGGCGGTCGGGTTGGCCGCAGCGATCAACCTCAACGTCGTCGAGCGCGAGATCATCCGCATCCGCAAGGCGACTGCCTCGACGCTGTTCGGCAAGGGCCAGATCGAGCGGCTGACCGCGACCGTCGCGGCGAACGATATCGAGGTGGTTGTGATCGACGGTGCGCTGTCGCCGATCCAGCAGCGCAATCTCGAAAAAGCGTTCAGCGCCAAGGTGATCGACCGCACCGGGCTGATCCTCGAAATCTTCGGCGAGCGGGCGACGACGCGCGAGGGTTCGCTCCAGGTCGAGGTCGCTCACCTCGATTACCAGGCGAGCCGACTCGTCCGCTCGTGGACCCACCTCGAACGCCAGCGCGGCGGCGTCGGCTTCCTTGGCGGCCCGGGTGAATCGCAGATCGAATCCGACCGGCGGCAGATCCGCGACAAGATCGCCAAGCTCAAGAAGGAGCTCGAGGAGGTCAAGCGGACCCGCGCGCTCCACCGCGACCGGCGGCAGAAGGCGCCGTATCCGGTCGTCGCGCTGGTCGGCTATACCAATGCCGGCAAGTCGACGCTGTTCAACCGGCTGACCGGCGCCAGCGTGATGGCCGAAAACCTGCTGTTCGCCACGCTCGACCCGACGATGCGCGCGATCGAGTTGCCCGGAGTCGACAAGGTCATCCTGTCCGACACCGTCGGCTTCATTTCGGCGCTGCCGACCCAGCTCGTCGCGGCGTTCCGCGCGACGCTCGAGGAGGTGATCGAGGCCGACCTGATCGTCCATGTCCGCGACGTCGCGCATCCCGACAGCGACGCGCAGGCGGCCGATGTCGCCGACGTGCTGCGCGGTCTCGGCGTCATCGACGGCGAGACGCAGGTGCCGATCATCACCGCGCTCAACAAGCTCGACCTGCTCGATCCCGAGGCGCGCGCCGGCCTGCTCGCCAACCTGCCCGAGGACGCCATGGCGATTTCGGCGGTGACCGGGGAGGGGGTCGACGCGCTCCGGACGCTCGTCGCCGAGATGCTCCAGCGCTCGGCGCGGACGGTCGACTACGTCCTCGGCGCGCACGAGGGCCGCCGTGCCGCGTGGCTGTACGCACACGGCGACGTCATCGAGCGGATCGACGGCGATGACGGCGGGGTGACGCTCAAGGTCCGGCTGACCCCTGAGATGGCAGCGCGCTTCGCCACCGTCTGAGGCGGCCGTCAGGTCCGTTCGGCGGCCTTTGCCTCGTCCCACAGCGCGCCCTTGGCGGCGAGATCGAGGGCGGCGAACGACGCCCCGGCAATCGCCTCCATCGCCTTGAAGCGCCGCTCGAACTTGGCGTTGGCGCCGCGCAGCGCGACCTCGGGGTCGATGCCGCGGTGACGCAGGACGTTGACCACGGCGAACAGCAAGTCGCCGCCCTCGTCGAGGCGTTCGGCGTCGTTCCCCGCGGCCTCGAACTCGGCGAGTTCCTCGATGACCTTGGCGTGCGGGCCACTCGCGTCGGGCCAGTCGAAGCCGGTGCGGGCGGCGCGGCGCTGCAGTTTGTCGGCGCGCATCAGCGCGGGCAGGGCGCTAGCCACCCCCGACAAGGCACTGTCACGCGGGCGCTCCGCCGCCTTGATCGTCTCCCAGTCGGCGAGTTGCGCGGTCGCGTCGGCGGCGGCGACGGCAACGCCGAAGACGTGCGGGTGGCGCCGCTCCATCTTCGCGGCGATCCCGGCAACGACGTCGGCAAGCGCGAAATGCCCGGCCTCCTCGGCAATCCGCGAATGGAACACGACCTGGAACAGCAGGTCGCCGAGCTCGTCGCGGAGGCCGGGCATGTCGCCGCTGTCGATCGCGTCGGCGACCTCGTACGCCTCCTCGATCGTGTACGGCGCGATCGTCGCGAAGCTTTGCGCGCGGTCCCACGGGCAGCCGCCGGGCTCGCGCAGCCGCGCCATGATCGCGGCGAGGCGCTCCAACTCGGTGCCGGCGAGGTCGGGTCGGGTGGTGGTCATGCGATCGGCCTAGACAAGGCGGGGCGGTCGGGCAAGATGGCGGAATGACGATCTCCCGCCGCACCCTTATCGCCGCCGCCAGTGCCGGCGCTGCCGCCGCGCTCGCCGGGTGCAACAATCTCGCGACGCTCAACCGG
>NZ_JANYGL010000001.1 GCF_025362435.1 Polymorphobacter sp. | reverse complement strand
GATGCCGACCTTGCCGTGGCCCTCGACATCGACCGGTGCCCGCTTGGACGCCATGACCTTCAGCGAGCCGGTGCCGTGCGTCGTCCCCTTGAAGAACACTACGGGGTCGAAGATCGGCGACGGCAACGGTGGCGGAACATGCGCGGCGAGCGCTGCCGGGGCGAAGAGAACTATCGGGATGGACAGGAGAAAGCGCATGGCGTCGTAACGTTCGGCACCCGCGATGGTCACCTGCCAGATTGCCGCTGCCGCGATGTTCGCTTGGCGCCGCACCGAAACCCCGTTTGGGGCGCCTGAAAGCCGTCATGGTTACAGCGACGTGCGGACTGGGTGCACGCCTGTGCACGTCACTTGTCGGTTAAATTACAGTGGTTTGAGCGAAACACAGGCTATCGGTTGTGCGGCTGGTCAGTTTCCACGCGAAAAAGCGCCGCGTCGGCGTTAAGCTGGTTACCCGCCCCGTTCACGCAGCCGCGAAAGGCCGTTCCATTCCCCGTTCCGCACTACCCGACCCCATCCACATCATTGGCGGCGGCCTCGCCGGCTCCGAAGCCGCGTGGCAGATCGCCCGCGCCGGGGTGCCGGTCGTCCTCCATGAGATGCGCGGGCCGCACAAGACCGACGCGCATCATACTGATTCGCTTGCCGAACTCGTCTGCTCGAACAGCTTCCGCTCCGACGATCCCGACCACAATGCCGTCGGACTAATCCACGCCGAGATGCGGACGATGGGGTCGCTGATCCTGCGCTCCGCCGATGCCGCCCGCGTCCCCGCCGGATCGGCGCTCGCGGTCGACCGCGACGCCTTCGCCGATGCCGTCACCGCCGCGATCGAAGCCGAGCCGCTGATCGAGCTGCGCCGCGAACTCGTCGCGGCGCCACCCCCTGAATGGGGCCACGTCATCATCGCCACCGGCCCCCTCACAGCTGGGCCGCTCGCCGCATGGATCGCCGAACGCACCGGCGAGGACGCCCTCGCCTTCTTCGACGCCATCGCCCCGATCGTCCATTTCGACTCGATCGACATGGAGACGGCGTGGTTCCAGTCGCGCTGGGACAAGGGCGACAGCAAGGACTACATCAACTGCCCGATGGACAAGGTCCAGTACGAGGCGTTCGTCGACGCGATGCTGGCGGGCGAGAAAACCGAATATAAGCAATGGGAAGGCACGCCGTACTTCGACGGCTGCATGCCGATCGAGGTGATGGCCGAACGCGGCATCAACACGCCGCGCTTCGGGCCGATGAAGCCCGTCGGGCTGACCAATCCCGCGACGGGGCGGCGGGCATGGGCCGTCGTCCAGCTCCGCCAGGACAATGCGCTGGGGACGCTGTGGAACATCGTCGGCTTCCAGACCAAGCTCAAGTATGCCGAGCAGGTCCGCGTTTTCCGCATGATCCCGGGGCTCGAAAAGGCCGAGTTCGCGCGCCTCGGCGGGCTGCACCGCAACACCTTCATCAAGTCGCCGGTCCTGCTCGACGACCAGCTGCGGCTTCGCGCTGAGCCGCGACTGCGCTTCGCCGGGCAGATCACCGGCTGCGAGGGTTATGTCGAGAGCGCCGCGGTCGGGCTGATCGCCGGGCGCATGGCGGCGGCTGAGGCGCAGGGCGAGCGCCTCGACGCGCCGCCTCCGACGACCGCAATCGGCGCGCTGCTCAGCCACATCACCGGGGGCGCGGAGGCCGTCAGCTTCCAGCCGATGAACGTCAACTTCGGCCTGTTCCCGCCGATGGAGCCCCCGGTCCACAAGAGCCTGCGCAAGCCGGCGATGGCGGCACGGGCGCGGGCGGACCTTGCGGCGTGGCTGGGCGAGCCGGGGGAACAGGTAGCGGCGTAGAGGTTATTGCGCCTCCGCCGGTTCCTCGGGGGCTGCCGCGACCACACCACCCGGCGGGCACACCGCCTTCGTCCGCGGCTTGCGCTTGACCGCGGTCGTGGCGAACTCCTCGGGGGTCAGGCGACCGTCGTGGCTGGTGTCGGCGGTGTCGAACTTTGCGATCGCCTTGACCGAATATTCCTCGAAGCTGAGCTTGCCGTCGTGGTTGACGTCGAGCTTGGCGAACGCCTTCCTGCGGCTGGTGAAATACTCGTCGCGGGTGATCGCGCCGTCCTTGTCCTTGTCATAGCGCGAGAACCGCTTCGCCTCGCGGTCGGCGGGGGTGACGTCGGACACCGGAGCGACCAGCGCGGCGGCTGCGGCGGCGGGGGTGATCTCTGCGGCTTCTGCGGCGGCGGGCGCGGAGAAATGCACCGCTGCCGCCCGCGGCGCACTCTGCCGCCACAGCATCACCGCGCACAGCATCAATGCCGCAACCACAGTCGCCGCCAACCACTTCGGTACTACCATCGTCACCCCCGACTGCCCCGCGCCCCTCCTCGCACAGGTTGTCAGGTAAGTCAGCGCCCCGTCGCGACCCAGCGGAGCAGGCGCACCTGCCGCCCGATACTTCCCGGCGCTCCCGTCGGGCGATCACCCAGCGCGCGCGCGACATCGGCAGCAGCAAATCCGGCAAGGGCCGCGAGCGGACGCAGCGCGGATGCGAGCCGCGCCGGGAACGCCTCAGCCACAATTCGGCGGGCATCGTCTGGGTCGACCGGCGGTGCCTTCACCCCTTCGCGGACGAGCTGCCCGAGCGCCCATACCCGGCCGAGCGCGCGTGCCGACTGCTGCGCCACGCCGAGCGCCGTCGCGCAAGCACCGAACAGCGTTCCGCCACGCCGGTCGAGATGGTCGTCGAGCACCCTCCCCGCCAGCCGCTCCTCGATCAGCAGCGACAAGAAAGCGTCTTCAAGCGGCTCCAGCGCCTGCCCCTTCACCCCAAGCGGCAGCGCGTATTCGGCCAACGCCGCAAGCGTCGGCTGCGCCGGCGGCGGCGCAGTATCGAGCTTGGTCAGCGCCTCGCGCCACCACGCCAGCCGGATTTCACCGAGCATCGCCTCGGTCGTCGTCGCAACGACGCCGGCGAGTTCGAGGTCGAGTGCGTGCAGCGCGAACAGCGCGGGTCGGACCGCTGCCGGCGAATAGAGCGTCGCCAGCCAGCGGTCGCGGTCGCGACTACGAACGAGACCGGCGCAATAGTCCGCCGACACCGCTACCGCGTCAGCCGCTTGTACGTCAGCTTGGTCGGGCGATCGGCGGCATCGCCCATGCGGGCGTGCTTGTCGGCCTCGTACGCTTCGAAGTTGCCTTCGAACCATTCGACGTGGCTGTCGCCTTCGAAGGCGAGGATGTGCGTCGCCAGCCGGTCGAGGAAGAAGCGGTCATGGCTGATGACCACGGCGCAGCCGGCGAAGCTTTCCAACGCTTCCTCGAGAGCGCGCAGTGTCTCGACGTCGAGGTCGTTGGTCGGCTCGTCGAGCAACAGGACGTTGCCGCCCTGCACCAGCATCTTGGCCATGTGGACGCGGTTGCGCTCCCCGCCCGACAGCTGGCCGACCTTCTTCTGCTGGTCGGCGCCCTTGAAGTTGAACGCGCCGACATAGGCGCGGGTCAGCACCTCGTTCTTGCCGAAGTAGAACTTCTCCGCGCCGCCCGAGACCTCTTCCCAGACGTTATGGCCGGGATCGAGCGCGTCGCGCGACTGGTCGACGTAGCCGAGCTTGACGGTGTCGCCGATGCGGATGCTGCCCTCGTCGGGTTGCTCCTGACCCGTGATCATGCGGAACAAGGTCGTCTTGCCGGCGCCGTTCGGCCCGATCACGCCGACGATGCCGCCCGGCGGCAGGCTGAAGCTGAGGTTGTCGATCAGGACCCGGTCGCCGAAGCTCTTGGTCAGGTTCTTCGCTTCGATCACGGTGTTGCCGAGGCGCTCGGGGATCTGGATGAGGATCTGCGCCGAGCCGAGGCGTCGGTTCGCCTGCTTCTCGACAAGGTCGTCGAAGGCCTGGATTCGCGCCTTCGACTTGGTCTGGCGCGCCTTGGGGCTCGACCGGATCCACTGGAGCTCGTCGCGGATCGCCTTTTCGCGGCTTTCGTCCTCGCGGCTTTCCTGCGCCATCCGCTTGACCTTGGCCTCGAGCCACGCCGAGTAATTGCCCTCGAACGGGATGCCCTTGCCGCGGTCTAGTTCGAGAACCCACTTGACGACGTTGTCGAGGAAGTAGCGATCATGGGTGACGAGGATGACGCAGCCGGCGTAGTCCTGAAGATGTTTTTCGAGCCACTGGACGCTCTCGGCGTCGAGGTGGTTGGTCGGCTCGTCGAGCAGCAGGATGTCGGGCTTTTCGAGCAGCAGCTTGCACAGCGCGACCCGGCGCTTTTCACCGCCCGAAAGCTTCTCGACGCTGGCCTCACCCGGCGGGCAGCGCAGCGCGTCCATCGCGATCTCGAGCTGGTTGTCGAGCGTCCAGCCGTCGACGGTGTCGATCTTCTCCTGGAGGACGCCCATTTCCTCCATCAGCGCATCGAAGTCGGTCGTGTCGGTCGGCTCGCCCATCTCGGCGGCGACCGCGTTGAAACGCGCGACCATGTCGGCAATCGGGCGGACACCGTCCATGACGTTCTCGCGGACGGTCTTCGACGGATCGAGGTGCGGCTCCTGCGCGAGATAGCCGACGCGGACGCCCTCGGCGGGCCATGCCTCGCCCTGGAAGTCCTTGTCCTGCTGGGCGATGATCTTCATCAGCGTCGACTTGCCCGCGCCGTTCGGCCCGATCACCGCGATCTTCGCGCCGGGCAGGAAGCTCAGGTAGAGGTCCTTGAACACCGGCTTGCCGCCGGGATAGGCCTTCGTCAGGCCCTTCATGACAAACGCGTATTGGTAACCAGCCATGCGGATCGAGGCTTTCGAAAATCGGGAAAGGAAGGATGCACAGCCTTTAGCCTATCGCCGGGCCGGGCCGCAACGGGCTGAAGGTGAGACGATTTGGCCACTATCCATGGTATTGAAAATACTGGTGCGGAACCACGAGTGACTGCGCCGGTTATTCGATCGCGGAGGGCGAGACGCGTTGCGTATGTCGCGCCGGACGGGATCGAGATGGACAAGATGGTTTACGGTGAGATCGACGCCAAGCAGCGGTTAAGCGACGCGGACGTTGCTGCGCTGTTGGAACAGCTCGATCGCTCCGCGCCGGCATCGATGGACGCAGGAATGCAGTTGCTGTGCCACAAGCTCGAAGAGCTTCGTCGCCGCTCGGGTCATTACCGCGGTTAAAGCGTCCTGTCCTTCGTCCCCGACCCGTCGAATTGAAGACTATCGGGAACAGTCACGCTTGGCTGCTCGCGTGCGGTGTTGTCGAGGTACATGACGAACGCCAGGATTGCCGCAACAGCGCCGAATAGTTCGTCCTTGATTACCGCACCGACAGTCGCCGTAAAATAGATCGCGCGAGTGAGTTGCGGGTAGCGCAGCACCGGCACCTTGTTCGCGGCGGCAAGCTCACGGATCGCTTCAGCGATGATATCACGCCCCTTGGCGACGACGACCGGCGCGGCATCGCGACCGGGGACATAGCGCAACGCGACGGCGAAGTGGCTCGGATTGACGACGACGACGCTCGCGGTCGCCATCGCGGGGGCGAGCGAGCGTTTCGCCGCCTGCCGCGCCATCCGCCGCTGCGCCGCCTTGGTTTCGGGCGACCCCTCGCTCTCACGGCTTTCCTCGCGGACTTCCTGCTTCGACATCCGGATCTTGGCAAGGTGACGGGTAAGCTGGAGTGGCAGATCGATTGCGGCGATGGTCCCGAGCGCGACCGCAAGCGCGACCAGCAACGCTGCGGTCGACGCGGCGATGCGCGCAGCCCCTGCAACCGGTTCTCCCATGCCGAGTCCGATCAGGCCCGGCAGCCGCGCGACGATGATCGAGCCGCCCGCACCGAAGATCAGCCCTGCTTTGAGCGCGGCCTTGCCGAGTTCGCCGAGCGCATGAAGGCCGAACATGCGCTGGAAACCGGCGACTGGATTGAGACGGCTCGGCTTGATCGCGAAGGTGGCGGGCGAGAAGTGCGGCGCGGTCAGCATCGGTCCGCAGACTGCCCCCGCGATGATCAGCACCGCGAAGACCGTGAGGGGACCGACGAGGCCTTGCGCGAGGAACGAAGGCGAGGCGAGCAGGTCGGTTGCGGCGGGCTCGCTCAACGACAGGCCATCGCGCATCATGCGCCGGCACGCGGCGACAAGATCCCCTGCCCCGACCATCGCCCACACCGCGCCGGCACCGACGACGAGCGCGGTGGCAAGCTCGCGCGACTGGAAGGTCTCGCCCTTCTCGGCGGACTCGCGGCGCCGCCTCTCGGTCGGCTCCTCGGTCTTCTGGTCCTTGTCGGGCGCGTCAGCCAAGCAGAATGCCTTCGAGCCGCTCCTGCACCGTCGCCATCCCCGCGCTCATCGTGTCGATCATCGCCGGCATCGCCACCGCCAGCGCGACGATGCCGGTCAGCATCAGCACGGGGAAGCCGATTGCGAACAGGTTGAGCTGCGGTGCGCTGCGGGCGGTCACCGCGAGGAGCAGGTTGACGAGGAACAGCACCGCCGCGACGGGCAACGCCAGCATCAGCCCCGATGCGAATGCCAGCGCGCCGACCCCCGCGACCCGGCCAGCGAGCTCGATGGGATTGCACCCCGGCGGCAGCGACCGGTAGCTCGTGACGAGGACCTCGAACAGGCGGAGGTGGCCGTCGAGCGCGAAGAACACCAGCCACGCGACAAGGCCGAGCAACGTCGCGATGACCGGGCTGGTCATCCCGCCCGGATCGAGGATTGTTGCGAAGCCCAGCCCCATCGATTGCGCGACGACCTCGCCCGCAATCGCCGGTCCGGCGAACGCGACCTGGAGCATGACTCCCGCTATCGCCCCGATGAGGATCTCACCGGCGACGGCGACGAGGCCGGCGGCGCTGAACAGGTCGGCGGGAACCGCGATCGGGGTGAAGCCGAGGACGAACACCCCGACTGCGCCACCGAGTCCGATCCTGACCCTGAGCGGCATCAGCATCGCGCCGATCCCCGGCAGCAGCGCCAGCGCCGTCGCGGTACGGAGGCTGGCAAACAGGAGACGCCCGGCCTCGACCTCGGGCGTCGCGAGCCACGCGGTGATCACCGCAGCGCCTCGATCATCGCAGCAACGCCGGGATGCGCTCGTAGAGCTCGACGGTGAAGTCCGAGAGTTCGCGCAACATCATCGACCCGAGGACGGCAAAGGTGACAAGGGTCACGACCAACTTGGGGACAAAGCTCAGCGTCGACTCGCTGATCCCCGTCGCTGCCTGGAGCAAGCCAACGACGAACCCGGCGATCAGCGCCGGCAGGACGACCGGCGCGACGAGCTGGGCGAGGACCCACATCGTGCTGCGAAGCGCGTCGACGACGATACCGCTGTCCATCTCATTTCACTCCGACGAACGAGGACGCGAGCGAGCCGAGCACGAGCGCCCAGCCGTCGACCATGACGAACAACAGCAATTTGAACGGCAGCGAGATTAACGTCGGCGACACCATCATCATGCCGAGCGCCATCAGGATGCTGGCGACGACGAGGTCGATGACGAGGAACGGCAGATAAATCAGGAACCCGATCTGGAATGCGGTCTTGAGCTCGCTCGTCGCGAACGCCGGCAACAATATCGTCATCGGCACGTCGACCGGCCGCGCGAACGGTCCGGAATGGGCAAGGTTGGCGAAAAGCCGCAGGTCCTTCTCACGGGTCTGCTTGATCATAAATTCGTGGAGCGCCGCCTCGCCGCGCTCGATCGCGCTCTCGGCGGGCAGCGTCCCGGCGGCAAACGGCGCATAGGCTTCGGCGTTGATCCGGGCGAAGGTCGGCTGCATCACGAACAGCGTCAGGAACAGCGCGAGGCCGACGAGAACCTGGTTCGGCGGCGCCTGCCCCAGCCCGATCGCCTGCCGCAGGATCGCCAGCACGATGATGATCCGGGTGAAGCCGGTCATCATCAGCAGGACCGACGGCAGCACCGTCAGCAGCGTCATCAACAGCAGGATCTGGAGCGGCAGCGCGAGCCCGCCCTTGCCGCCGGCGAGCACCGAAAGGCCGTCGGTGGCGGTCATCGAACCGCGTGGTCGAGCAGGGTGACGCCACCGCGCGACGCCGCGAGCAACAGCCGCCGCCCGTCGAACTCGACGACGATCAGCCGCGCCCCCGGGCCGATCCCGAGCGTCGCAACCGGACGGAGAAGCGGCGAGGCGACGCCCCCCGGCGGCTTGATCCAGCCGCGCTTCGATGCGTACCACAGCCCCGCCAACACAGCGATGACCAGCGGTAGCGCCACCGCCAGACGCGTCAGGTAATCCGCCGCGGTCATGCCGACACGATGTCGAGGATGCGGACGCCGAAGCGATCGCCGATTGTCACCACCTCGCCTTTCGCCAGCAGCCGGTCGTTGATCAGGATGTCGATGCGCTCGTCGCTGCGCCGGTCGAGGGCGAAGGTCGCTCCCGGTCCGAGCCGCGACAGGTCGGCGAGCGTCAGCCGTGCCGCACCGACCTCGACGCGGAGCCTGACCTCGACTGCGCCGAGGGCGCCGAGCGCGAAGGCGGGCATCGTGTCGATCCGGTCGAAGGCTCCAGGGGTCAAGGCGTTCATGGCAGATCCTCGGTTGGGGCTGGGGTGACGCCGGCGCTGCCGACGGCGACGATCGTGACGCGGTGGCCGCCGTCGTCGTCGGGGGTGATTGTGCCGCGGGCGAGCGCGCGATCGCCGAGGCGAAGCGAAACATCGCGCCGCGTCTCGATCGGCAAAACGTCGCCGACGCGGAATGCGAGCACCTCGCCGAGCGGGACTATGCGGTCGTGGAGCACGGCGCGCACCGCAAACGGGGTCGTGTCGAGCGCGGCGTGGAGGCGGGGAAACCAGTCGCCGATATCCGGGACGACCGGGGCGACCGTCGCGGGCGTCACAGCACATCCGAGGATGAAGACGTGTCCCCCGGCGGCAAGCTCGACCGCGAAGGTCGCCACATCCGGATCGACCGCGTAGGGTTGCCAGCGGCCAGTTCCCGGCCAGCTTTCGTCGGCCGCGGCAAGGACCGCCGCCGTCAATTCCGCGGCGATCGCCGCTCCGCCGGCACCAGCCGTGGCCGACCGCACGAAGGGGCCGCCGCACCGCGTGCTGATCAAAGCGCCGACAAGGTCGACCGGGACGGTGAACGCGAGCCGCCAGCCATCGTCGCGGATGAAGCCTGTCGTCGCCGCCGGAGACACTGCCGTCCGGTCGCAGGAGGCGGCGACCGGCCTCCCCGCGACGGCACTGAGGTGACCACCGAGGAGGTCGACGAACGTCGTGGGATCGATCGGCGGTGACGCTGCTGCAATTGGCTGGGCAGCGGCCGGAAAGCGCCACGACTGGATTTCGTCCAACAGTTTGGCGGCGCGCGGGCTCACTGCACGACCAAGCTGGTGAAGAACACCTCGTCGACCCCGCCGACGTGAGCGTTGTGGCTGAGGACGTCGTTGATCGCGGTGCGGACCGTCGCGCGGAGCTTGGTCTTCGCCGCGCGGTCGGCGACATCGGCCTCGCCGACCTCGCCGAGCACCGCAAGCACCGCCGAGACGATGGCCAACTTATGCTGGGCCAGCGCCGCCGCCACCGGTGGCCCGCCGGTGTTCGACACCGCGATCCGCAGCTGGAGATAGCGCCCGGTATCGGCGAGGTTCGAGGTGAAGGCGTTGTCGAGCTCGACATATTCGATTGCGGTCGCCGCCTGCGCCACCGGAGCCGGAGGCGCCGCACGCCCGATCAAGAGCCCCGGCTTGAGCGTCGCGACCCCGACCAACGCGCCGCCGCTGCCGACCGCCGCGCCGAGGAAGGCGAACGCGACGATAACGATGCTGCCGAGCCCTTTCTTCGGTTTGGATATCTTGGGAATCGTCTCGGCCATGGCGAATCCTCAGGCGAAGCGGTCGCGAACGACCGGCTTGATTGCCGGCGATCGGGCGCGCGTTGATGTTGCTTGCGGGGGCGACTGCGTGGCTGGTCGATGTCGCGGGGCATCGCCGCGATGCCCGGCGCTCCCCGCCGGGTCCGAGCCGCTCGACGCCGCCGCCGTCGTGGCGCCGCGAACCTCGATCGTGACCGCATCAAGCCGGTTGCCGGTCGAGACGACCGCCCGCTCAAGCCCCTCGCTCGAACTCGCAATTAAGGCTGCGGTGCCGCTGCGATCGACCGCGAAATGGACGTGGAGCGCGTCGCCCGCCGCGTGATCGCGCCGCGTGACCTCGGCGCCAATCGCCCCCAGCGAGGACGTCTCGAGGGCAAACTCGGCGGACTTCGGCGGCACCGGGTCGAGGTGAGACGGTGCGGGCGAATGCCTCGGGACGGCAAGGGTTGCGCTTGGCGGCGAGGGTGCGGCGACCGTGTAGACTGGCGGATCGGAGCGCTCGCGAGGCGCGGCAGACGGCGGGCCGCCGACAGGCTGATCCTGTCGCGCAGTCGGCGTTGTCGCGTGAGGCGCCACGGGAACGGCGACGCCGGCTGGGTAAATGGCCGTGTCGGTTGCTGGTGATGCAACATTCGCTGGCACCGGAATTGTTGCTGTTAGCGTGACGGTAGGTGTCGCTGAGCCGGCCGCCGTGGCCGGGGCGACTCCTGTCGCTGGGGCGCTGACAACGGCTGGCATGTTGATGGCGGGCGGGACAATGGAGCCGACCGGGAAGGCACCAAGGGCGCCAGAGCTCGATGCCGCTGTCGGCGAAGCGGGCTGAGCTCCCGACAGAACTACCGGCGATCCCGGCGCCACCGCGGCGTGATCGAGCAGCGATGTCGGCACTGCGCCTTTGTCGGACTTACCGGGCTCCAGTGGGGTTGTCGGCGCGGCCGACGCTAGCGTGACCGGCTGAGCGAATGAAAGTGCGACCGCGGCGACGGTATGTGCTGAAACGAGAGAGGCACTGCCGAGCATGACCCCATCTAATGAGACAGCAGGCGCTGCGGCACCGATGAAGACGGGCGCTCCGGTATTCGCGGCGGGCCTAGGCGCGGGCTGCGCGTCCGCCGCGTTGAGGGTCGGCGGAAGGCCGATCAAAGGCATGCCGACGCTGCGTTCAAGCAGGGCGGAGACCAGCGGCTCGCTCGTCGCACGGTCCGCCGTCTGTGTCGTTTCCGAAGCCAAGCCACCGGGCACAGCAGTCAGTTGTGCAACAGGCGGCGGCGGGGGTGTCAGAGCAGACGCGGCCATCACTGGAGGCGGTGGATCGGGCAGCTTGTGCCTCCGTGTGGTTGTCACGGCGGTCGCCGAGCCGCTGTGTCGGCGGGCGGCGGGAGGTACCGACTCCACCTCAGGCGGTGTGATCGCGCTCGACGGGGCGCCGGCTGACGACCGCGCCGCTCCCGCCCCGCGCGATGCGCTTGCCACTGGCGACGTCGATGCTGCTGCGGGCGACACCGAAGGCGCCTGTGTCGATAGTAGTCCCGGCGCTGCCGGAGGCGCGGGCGGCGCCTCGACCGGTGCTAGTTTCGTTGCTAGCAGTTCAGCCGCCGCTACAGCTGTCGCCGCCCCGCCCTGACGCTCGCCAAGTTTGGAGAGAGGAAGCAGTTCCGGCGACACCATCAAGTGACTAACGTCGGTTGTCGCGGTGGCCTTAGCTGGCGACGCCCCGGTTATCGTCGGTCCTTCCGCAAATTCGGGCGGCGGCATCGTGAAGCCACTGGAACTGCTCGTCACCGCGACCGCGACGAGCGGCAGCACGCCACTGCGGTCCACGCTGGAGGCGATCATGTCGCGACCGCCTTGGCATCGCCGGTCGCGCGGTCGACGGCGCGCGCGACGGCATCGACACCGGCGCGTCGATTGCGGAAATCACCCTGCAACACGGTGCGGCGCGCTTCGGCGTCGACGAGGCGGATCGCCTGAGTAATCTCTGCGACGTGCAGCGCTGCACGTGTCGCCGCGGCCGCCTTGATCGCATAGCCTGCGGCGAAGCCGTACTGCCCGCGGAACTCGGCGCGAAGTTCGCCAAGCCGCGCCGCGGTCGCTGCAGTCACCGCCGCTGCAGTTGCCGCCCGGGCGAGGGCGCTCGCCGCGACGCGCAGCCGGACACGCCGAATTGCCAGCAGCCGCGCGAGGCGATCGTGCCGCGTCGTCATAGGGCACCAAGCATGGCGACCGAGGTGACGAAATCGGCCTGCTCGTCGGCGGCCTGGCAGCGGAACGCGTCCATCGCCGCGCGCGCCGCCATTGCCGCGTCGAGTTCGCGGTCGGCTCCGGGGGCGTAGGCCCCCATCAGCACGAGATCACGGTTGTCCTCGACGAGGCGATGCGCGCGACGGAAGCGCGTTGCCGCGGCGCGGTGTTCGGGGCTGGCGATGTCGCTCATCACCCGGCTGATCGACGCGGCAAGGTCGATCGCCGGGTAGATCCCACCCTGCGCCTCGGCACGCGACAGTACGATATGCCCGTCGAGCACACCGCGCGCGGCATCGACGATTGGGTCGTTCATGTCGTCGCCGTCGGCGAGGACGGTGTAGATCGCGGTGATCGACCCGCCGCTGACGGCGTCGTTTCCTGCACGCTCGACCAGTCGCGGCAGCAGTGCGATCGCCGACGGTGGATAGCCGCGCGCGCCGGCGGCCTCGCCCAATGCGAGGCCGATCTCGCGCTGGGCGTGGGCGACGCGGGTCAGGCTATCGACGATCAGGACGACCTGCCTGCCCTGCCCGCGAAACCATTCGGCGATCGCATGCGCGCGCATCACGCCGCGCACGCGGAGCAAAGGCGCGTCGTCGGCGGGGACGGCGACGACGACAGTCCGGGCGCGAGCGGCGTCGCCGACCTGGCGTTCGAGGAAATCGGCGATCTCGCGCCCGCGCTCGCCGATCAGCGCGACGACGACGATGTCGGCGGCGGTGAAGCGCGCGATCTGCCCGAGCAGGACCGACTTGCCGACCCCGCTCCCCGCCATGATCCCGACGCGCTGGCCGCGCCCGAGGGTGAGCAGCGCGTTGATCGCGCGGACACCGACGTCGAGGACGGCGGTGATCCCGGTCTTGGCAAGCGGATTACCGACGGGGGGCTCGAGCGGCACCTTGGCCATGCTCGGTAGTGGCGGTCCGCCGTCGAGCAACCGGCCACCGCCGTCGATGACGCGCCCGAGCAACGCCGAGCCGACGCTCGCGCGCGCCTCGCCACGGAGCGGGAGCACCGCGCCGCCGGGTAGCAGCGGGCCCAGCGCGGCCAGCCCCATCAGGACGCTGCGCCGGTCGCGGAAGCCGATGACCTCGGCGGCGACACCGGCGGGACCGACCGCGCAGACCGTGCCGACCGCGAGATCGACACCCGCCGCTTCGAGGGTCAGTCCGTCGTAGGCGACGATCCGTCCGCCGATGACCGGCGTGGGAGCACCGACGATCGGCGCGCTTGCTGCCAGCATGGCGAGGGCGGTCGAGACCGTCATGCCAGCGCCTCGACGATCACCGCGAGCCGCGCGTCGAGGCTGTCGCGGACGACGAAGCTGGGCCCGTCGATGACGACGGTTCCGCGCTGCAACGTCTCGTCAGCGACGACCGGCAGATAGAGCGCCATGACGTCGACATCGTCGGGATGGAGCCAGACGACGATGCCGTCGCGGGTCTCGATACTCGCCAGTGCAGTGTCGACCAGCCGCGATATCACCGCGGGGTTGACCTGCAATTCAGCGGCGACGGCTGCTCCGGCCAACGCTCTTACAAGGTTGAGGAAGACGCCACGGACGGTGTCGGGTTCGATGACCGATGCAGCAATCAACGCGGCGGTCGCGGTCTTCAGCAGAACGCGCTCGGGCTCGATCGCCGCCTCCGCCTGTGCCGTTCCGGCGGCAAATCCCGCTCGATACGCTTCGTCAGCGATCGCCTGAACGTCGACCGGTGGCTCGGGATCGGGCTCCGGGAGCGGCGGCAGCATCGCCGCGTAGAGCGACGCGAGGCCGGCTGACGAGGCGGCGGCGCTAGACATAACCGGCGGCGCTCCCCGGCATCATCAGCGTCCCGGCGTCGGCGAGGCGGCGGACCACCGCGGCGATTCCGGCCTGCGCGACGCGAACCTCGGCGAGCTTGGTCGGGCCGAGGTCGGCGAGATCGTCCTGCATCCCCGCCGCCGCGCGTGCCGACATCGCGGCAAAGACGTGGGCGCGAAGCGGCTCGCCTGCGCCCTTGAGCGCGAGGGTGAGCTGTTCGGCCTCGACCTCGCGGACGAGCGCCTGCATCCCCCGCGGGTCGATCTTGAGCAGGTCGTCGAATACAAACAGGTTTTCGGCAATAGATTCAGTCATTTCCGGGTCGAGATCGCGCAGCGCCGCGAGCAGGCGCGCCTGATCCGGCGCCATCGAGATCAGCCGCGCGGCGAGATCGGGACCGGCGACGACCGCCGCCGGAGGAGTAATCGGGGCCTTGGCGAGGCGCGCTTCGAACGCCCGGTCGAGCCCGGCAACGACGACTCCGGCAACAGGCCCCATCGTCGCCAGCCGGTAAAGGATGTCGGGCTGGAGCGCTTCGGGCAGCTCGGCAAGGACGTCGGACGCGCGCTGGGGCTCGAGATGGGCGAGGACGACTGCCGCCGCCTGCGGGTGTTCGGCGGCTAACATCGCAGCGATTGCAACGGGTTGGATCCATTCAAGGGCGGCGAAGGGGCGCGGGGTGACCGGGGGACCGAGTTCGCCGAGGAGGCCGCCGGCGAGTTGGGGGCCGAGGGCCCGCTCGAGGACCGAGCGGACCTGAACGCCGCCGCCGCCGAGCGCGACCGTCGTCTTGCTCGCGGCGAGGAATTCGTCGAGCACGGTGTCGATCGCGCGCGGCTCGATTTCGGCGACCGAGAGCATCGCGCGGCCGACCGCGCGAACCTCCTCCGACGCCATTTGCCGCAGCAATTCAGCGGCTTGGAGCTCGTCGAGGAGCAGCAGCAGCACCGCGCATTTCTGCGCGCCGGTGAGGTTGTCGTGGATCATGCCTCGTCCGCCGCCATCATCTGCCGGACCACCGCCGAGGCGCGGTCGACGTCCTGGCCGACGAGTAACCGGGTTTCGGCGAGCTTGAGGGCGTAGTCGTGCGGCTCCAGTTCGATGATTTCGGGCATGTCTTCAAAGCGTTGCGGCTCGGGGACCGGTACGCGCACAAAGGGCCGCACGACCCCGAACACTAGGAGCGCAACGCCGCCTAGAGCAGCCACCGCCTCCACACCCGTGGCGACGAGAGGCAATTCCCACCACTTCGCCGCGGGCTCGATCGGGGGCGCGACGAAGGCCCGCCCGGCGACGGTGACGACATCGCCGCGGCGGACGTCGTAGCCAACCGCGCTGCGGACCAACCCGGTAAGCAGAGCGACCTGCCCCGCCTGTTCTCTCGCCGCGCCGAGCGACGAATCGCGGACGACGACGGCGACCGACACGCGCCGGACCGCGCCGACGGGTGCACGGGTGACCGACACCGCCTTGCCGATTTCGTAGCCGCGGATGTAGCTCTCGCTGCGGGTTCCCGGGACGACCGCGGGGAGCGCCGGGATCGGCGGCGCCGCCGAGACCTGCGCCGCGGGCGGGACGGTGTTCGACAGCGCTCCCGGGATGCCGCGTGCAGGCTGCTGGCCGGCTTCGGTCGCGGTGCTGCTCTGGTCGGAGCGCAGAACGCCGTCCTTGTCGTAGCTTTCGCGGGTCGCCTCGTTGACCGAAAAGTCGAGGTCGGCGGCGACCTGGGTGGAGAAGTTCCCCGCGCCGAGGATCGGCGTCAGCAGCGCGACGACGCGGCGGCGCAAGCCGTCCTCGACGCTCGACTGGTACGCCAGCTGCCGCGCGCTGTCGCCGAGCGGACCGCTGGCGTCGCCCGACAACAGCGTGCCCGACTGGTCGACGACGCTGACCCGGTCGGGTGACAGCCCGGCGACCGACGACGCGACGAGGTGGACGATCGCGCGGACCTGCGCGTCGTTAAGGCTGCGCCCGGGGGCGAGGCGGACGAACACCGATGCGGTCGGCGCGGCGGCGTCGCGGATGAACACCGACTGCTCGCCGGCGGCGAGGTGGACGGTGGCGTGGTCGACCCCGTCGATTGCCATGATGCTCGCGGCGAGGTCGCTCTCCGCTGCCGACTTGAGCCGTGCCGTCTCGACTGCGCGGCTGCTGCCGAGCGGCATCGTGCCGAGAACATCGAGCCCGCTCGCCGCCGCCTTGGGCAGTCCCTGCCCCGCGAGCATGATCCGCGCCGCGGCGACGTCGCTCGCGGCGACCTCGACCGCGCCGGTGTCGGGATCGACATGCGCCTTGAAGTTGCCGGTCTGGAGCGCGGCGAGTACCGCCGCCTTGTCGGCCTCGCCCAATTGCACAAACACCGGGCGGTAGTCGGGCGCGCGCAACGCTAGCCACAGCCCCCCCGCGACGACGAGCGCGAGCAGGACCGCGAGCGCCGGCAGCGAGCGCCGAACCGCCGGCTGCGCGATCAGCCGCGCCGCGCGCAGCCGCAGCCCGGCGAACGGCGTCATCGCGTGCGGATCGAGCAACGCGAGGTCGCTCATACCGGCATGCTCATCACGTCATGGTAGGCCGACAGCAATTTGTTGCGGACCTGGAGTGTCGCCTCGAAGGCGATCGACGCCTTCTGCCGGGCGAGCATGACCGAGGCGATGTCGACGGTGTCGCCGCGCTCGAACGCCGCCGAGATGTCGCCGGCCTTGGCCTGGGTTCCGTTGACCGCGCGCAGTGCCTCAGTAATCGCGCTTTCGAAGCCACTCTTTACGGGCTCGGCCTTGCCCGACAGTGCGGCGTTCCGGTCAAGGATTTGGGCGCGGAGGGCGAGGACGCTGCTGGTGTCGATTCCCTTGAGCGGCGCGATCGCCGCCCCGGTGACGGGTCCAATCATTGCATCGTCATCCCCGCCATCGCCGGCAGGCGACCCGCCGACATCGCAGCGAGCTTGTAGCGCAGCGTCCGCTCGCTGATGCCGAGCCGCGACGCGGTTTCGCCCCGCCGCCCGGCGCAGTCGGCGAGCGTCGCGCTGATGACGTCGAACTCACGCTCGCGGATCGCACCGCCGAGCGACGCCGCAACCGGCGGCATCGCGGGCGCATCGAAGACGATATCGCGCGCCTCGATCCGGTCGCCCTCGGCGATTACCGCCGCCCGCGCGAGCACGTTGCCAAGTTCACGGACGTTCCCCGGCCAGTCGTGCGCCTCGAGGCGCGCGAGCGCCGCCGCTGTCGGCCACGCCGTGGTCCCCTGCCGCAGCCACAGCGCCGCCGCGATCGGGACGATATCGGCACGGCGGCTGGCGAGCGGCGTCGTTGCCAGCGGGAATACCGCAATCCGGTAGAATAGGTCGGCGCGGAAACGCCCGGCGGCAACTTCGGCGGCAAGGTCGCGGTTCGCGGCGGCGATAATGCGGACGTCGACCTTGACCGGGCTGGTCGCGCCGATCGGCAGCACCTCGTTTTCCTGCAACGCTCGCAGCAACTTCGCCTGCAACCCGAGCGGAAGTTCGGCGATCTCGTCGAGCAGCAGCGTGCCGCCATCGGCCGCGCGGAACAGTCCGAGAGCGCTCGCGCCTGCCCCGGTGAAGGCCCCGCGCTCGTGGCCGAACAACAGCGACTCGAGCATCGCTTCGGGGAGCGCGGCGCAGTTGACCGCGACGAAGGCGGCGTTACGGCGCGGCGAAGCGGCATGGATCGAGCGGGCAAGGACCTCCTTGCCGGTCCCCGTCGCCCCGCCGATCAGGACGGTGATGCTGCGGTCGGCGACGCGCGCGGCGAGAGTGGCGAGCGCGATCGACGCCGGGTCGGCGAGCGCCGCCGTGTCGCCCCGGGCGAGCGCGACGATCACCGCAGCGGCAAAACGAATGTCGGGGTCGGCGAACTCGACTAGGCCCCCGCCCCTGCCGTCGAGCGACACCTGCGGCCACTTCGACCGGCCGACTACGATCGGGTGCGCCCCGCCGGTCGAGGCACGTGCTTCGCCATCGGCAAGGACCGCGACGCCGTCGCGCAAGGATCGCCCGCCAGCGTCGTCAATCGCTTGTGCCAGCCGCGGGTGCATCGCCGCGGCGGCTTCGGAAACGGTAGTTGCGGACAGGATCGACATGGCAAGGCCCCCGGGTCTCGCCGTGAGCTAAGCAAGCCGCGTGCCAAGCGAAGCGTCAGGAGCGTGATTGGCAGCGATCCTGCGCATGCCGTCAGGATATTGACGCTTCGGACGTCAATTCATTGACGCGTGTCAGGCGATTGACACTGCCGGCTCGGGCTGCACCACAGGCACCGTCGAAGCGATCGTTCCCCCGCCGAGAACACGCGACCCCGCGTAGATCACCGCCGCCTGCCCCGGCGCGACGCCGTATTCCGGCTCGTCGAAGATCAGCGACCGCTCGTTGCTGCCAGTCAGGCGCGCGCGAGCCGCCACCGCCATCGAGCGAACCTTGACCTCGACGAGTTCGCCACCCGGTTCGGCCGCCGCCGTGTCGCCAAGCCAGTTGAAGTCAGCAAGGGTCACGCCCGACACCGCGAGCGCGGCGCGCGGCCCGACGATGACTTGGCGACGACCGGCATCGAGACCGACAACATATAGCGGTTCGCGGAGGCCACCGAGCTCGAGCCCACGGCGCTGGCCGATCGTGTAGCCGACGATCCCGGCGTGACGGCCAAGGACACGGCCGGTGTAGTCGACGATGTCGCCCGGCGCGTCGGCCTCAGGCCGGACCCGACGTACGACCGACGCATAGTCACCGCCAGGCACAAAGCAGATATCCTGGCTGTCCGGCTTTGCCGCGACGTCGAGCCTAAGGCGGGTTGCGTGCGCGCGCACTGCGCTCTTGGTCAGCCCGCCAAGCGGAAAGCGCAAGTATTCGAGTTGCTCGCGCGTCGTCGCGTAAAGAAAATAGCTCTGGTCCTTCGCCGGATCGATCCCGCGATGAAGTTCCGCGCCGTGCTTCCCGTCGATTCGACGAACATAGTGACCGGTCGCGAGACATTCCGCGCCAAGATCGCGCGCAACGGCGAGCAAGTCGCGGAACTTCACGGTCTGATTACAGCGGATGCACGGTACAGGCGTTTCGCCGCGCAGGTAAGAATCGGCAAAGTCCTCGATGACCGCGTCACGAAACGCGTTTTCATAGTCGAGGACATAATGCGCGATGCCAAGACGGTCGGCGACGCGCCGAGCGTCGGCGATATCGGCGCCAGCGCAGCAAGCTCCAGCTCGAGCACGAGCGGCACCGTCATCATAAAGTTGAAGTGTAACGCCAATTGTCTCGCAACCCGCCTCGACGCAGAGCGCGGCGACGACCGAAGAATCCACACCGCCTGACATTGCGACGACTACTCGTGTTCTAGGCAGCGGCAATCTTAATGCTTCCTCAACCATAAAAACATTTGAAGGATCAACGTTCATTGCTAATATTTATCTCAGATGAACTATAGCGCTTCAGTGTACGGTGTTGTACAAAGTTTGCTTAGCTTAAACGGGAATTTCCCATGCCCCAACGCATTACTGCCGCCGAAGGCCTCTCAGCAGTCGATCGGATGCCGCCTTCGGATACCAAGCGCTGGGTCGCCAGCCGCAAGGCTGACGTCGTCCGCGGGATCCGCGAAGGCGTGGTCAGCCGCACAGAAGCCTGCACCCGATACAGCTTGAGCGACGAAGAACTCCGGTTGTGGGAGCGCGCGATCGACGCTGCGGGTACTCCAGGCCTCCGCGTCACGCGGGTTCAGGTCTACCGCGAAGTGTTCGAAAGCCGGCACTAAGCCGTCGACGGTCGTCGCGGATCGATATCTGTGGTCGTTGTGCATCGCTCGCCAATTACTGCATTTGGGTATAGTTAAGCTTCTTTACTTGTGCGATGAAATGCGTTTATCTGATGCTGCGCCGAGGCACGGTGGGATGCTTCGGTTAGTGAAAGGGTGGTCATGCGCGTACTGCTGATCGAAGATGACAAGTTGATGGCGCGAGCCGTTACGTTGATGCTGAGTGGTGTCGGGGTGGAACACGAAACTGTTTCCGAGGGCGAGGCAGCAATCGAACTGGCGAGACTTTACGATTACGATGCAATCCTGCTCGATCTGACGCTGCCCGATGTCCACGGTTACGAAGTATTGCGGCGGATGCGCCTGGCCCGGATCACGACCCCGGTCATGATCCTTTCGGGAGACGCCGAGACCGCGACCAAGGTCAGTGGGTTTGGCTTCGGCGCGGACGATTATGTCACCAAGCCTTTCCAGCGCGATGAACTCGTCGCTCGGCTTCATGCACTCGTCCGACGCTCGAAGGGCCATGCGGAGTCGATCATCCGCACCGGCGCGATGGCGATCGATCTGTCTGCCCGCCTCGTCACCGTCGACAATCATCGCGTCGCGCTGACCGGCAAGGAATACTCGATCCTCGAACTGCTCTCGCTCCGCAAGGGTATGACGCTGACCAAGGAAATGTTCCTGACCCACCTCTATGGCGGTCGCGACGAGCCCGAGCTCAAGATCATCGACGTCTTCGTCTGCAAGCTCCGCAAAAAGCTCGCAAGCGCCGGCGACAATGCCGCGACATGCATCGAAACCGTCTGGGGCCGCGGCTATGCGCTGCGTGATCCCGAGCGCGCCGATGCCGTAGTGCAACAGGTCGCCTGACCCATCGCCTAGTCCCCCGCGTCGGTGTTCCGGCGCGGGTGGGCCAGCGCCCGGAACACGCCACGAAGCGTCCGCACTTCATTGTCGCTAAACGCTGGGCGGGTTAACAGATTTCGGACGAGGCGACGTGCGATTGCGACCCGTGTCGTCGTTCCGTAGTAGCCCGCTGCCTCTAAATCCGCGTCGACCGAGACAATCAGCCGCTCGAGATCGGCGTGAAGCGCCGGCCCTTCATAATTAACGAATACGGTTGCCGGGGTCGAATCGCCTGTGCGGAACCATTCGTAAGCATTGATCAACACCGCCTGAGCGAGGTTGAGCGACCCGAAGTCAGGATTGACCGGGATCGTCAGGATCGCATGCGCTAGCGCGAGATCATCGGTTTCGAGCCCCGAACGTTCAGGCCCGAACATCAACCCGCTCGGTTCACGACGATCGCGCGTCTCGCCCGCCGCCTGTGCCGGGGTCACGACCGGACGCGTCAACGCGCGATTGCGGAGCGTCGTCGCGTAGACGAAATTGAGGTCGGCAACTGCCTCCGCGACCGTCTCGAACACCCGCGCATCGGCCAGCACCTGGTCGGCGCCGCTAGCCGACGGACCGGCGTTGGGGTTCGGCCAGCCGTCGCGCGGCGCAACGAGTCGCATGTCGGTCAGCCCGAAGTTGAGCATCGCCCGCGCGCACGCCCCGATATTCGCCCCAAGTTGCGGGCGGACGAGGATGACGGCGGGCGGCGGTGACCCGGCTGCGCTCACTCCGCCTCGCCGACGAGACGTGGCAGCGGGCGTTCGCTTTTATCGAGCGCGGTCTTGACGACCCCGAGCGCCCCGGCAAACGTCTCGAAATCGCGCGCCTCGCGGAAGTCCCGGTAAACGCTCGCGAATCGGATGTAAGCGACGGGGTCGAGCGCCTGCAGCCCCTCCATCACCATCTCGCCGACCAGCCCGACGCCGAGTTCGGCCTCGCCCGACGATTCGAGGCGCCGGACGACGCCGTTGACCAGCCGTTCGATCCGCTGCGGTTCGATCGGGCGCTTGCGGCAGGCGATCTCGATCGACTTGGCGAGCTTGTCACGATCGAACACCTCGCGCTTGCCCGACTTCTTGACCACGATCATCTCGCGCAACTGGATGCGCTCGAAAGTAGTGAAGCGCGCGCCGCAGGCGGGGCACTGGCGGCGGCGGCGAATCGCGCCGCCGTCCTCGGTCGGGCGGCTGTCCTTAACCTGGCTGTCGTCGTTGGCGCAGAAGGGGCAACGCACCTTGCTTCACGCGGCCGGATAGATCGGAAAGCGCGCGCAAAGTGCCCGGACGCGGGCGTTGACCGCCGCCTCGACGGTGCCGTTGCCGGCTTCGCCGTTTGCTGCAAGTCCATCTAAAACATCGGCAATCATGTCGCCGATCGAGCCGAATTCGGCGACGCCGAAGCCGCGGGTGGTGCCGGCGGGGGAGCCGACGCGGATGCCGCTGGTCTTGGTTGGGGGGAGCGTGTCGAACGGGATGCCGTTCTTGTTGCAGGTGATGCCCGCGCGCTCGAGCGCTTCGTCGGCGTCTTTACCGGTAAGGTTCTTCGGGCTGAGGTCGATCAGCGCCAGATGCGTGTCGGTCCCGCCGGCTACGACGGCGCAGCCGCGCGCCGCGAGCCTTGCCGCGAGGACCTGCGCGTTGGTGACGACAGCACGGGCGTAGTCCTTGAATTCAGGGCGCAAGGCCTCACCGAAGGCGACTGCCTTGGCGGCGATGACGTGCATCAGCGGACCGCCCTGCATCCCCGGAAACACCGCCGAGTTGAACTTCTTGCCGAGCTCCAGATCGTTCGAGAGGATCATTCCGCCGCGCGGACCGCGCAGGGTCTTGTGAGTCGTCGTTGTAACCACATCGGCGTGCGGCAAAGGGCTCGGGTGGATGCCCGCAGCGACCAGACCGGCGAAGTGCGCCATGTCTACCATTAGTAGTGCCCCGACCGAATCGGCGATCGCACGAAACCGGGCGAAATCGATTACCCGCGGGTAAGCCGAGCCGCCGGCGATGATCAGCTTCGGGCGGTGCGTCCGGGCAAGTTCCTCGACCGCGTCATAGTCGATCAGATGGTTATCGCGGCGAACGCCGTACTGGACCGCGTTGAACCATTTGCCCGACATCGACGGCGCCGCACCGTGGGTCAAATGCCCGCCGGCGTCGAGCGACATGCCGAGAATCGTCTCGCCCGGCTTGACCAGCGCAAGCATCACCGCGCCGTTCGCCTGCGCTCCTGAATGCGGCTGAACGTTGGCATAGGCGCAATCGAACAGCGCCTTCGCCCGCTCAATCGCCAGCGACTCGACGATGTCCGACGGCGCGCAGCCCTGGTAATAGCGCTTGCCGGGGTAGCCCTCGGCGTATTTGTTGGTGAAAATCGATCCCTGCGCGTCGAGGACGGCGCGGCTGACGAAGTTTTCCGACGCGATCAGCTCGATCTGATTCTGCTGCCGGTCGAGCTCCATTGCGATTGCGCGGGCGACCTCGCCCTCGACCGGATCGCTAAAGAAACCGTCATATCCAGCGACTTGGGCAGCGGGCCGGGCGGTGCCCTGGGCGATGGCGGGACTCATTCGGCGGCCTCCTCGAATGCGGGATGCGATAACTTGGCGACGCGATCGGCATGCCGGCCGCCGCTGTAGCTGGTGCTGAGGAACTGGCGAACGCAGTCGCGAGCGACCTCGATGCCGACGATCCGGCTGCCGAGCGCCATGACGTTGGCATCGTTATGCTCGCGCGCCAGTCGTGCCATCAGGCCGCTGGTGCACAAGGCGGCGCGGACGCCGGGATCGCGGTTGGCCGCGATCGCCATGCCGATGCCGGTCCCGCAGACGAGGATGCCGCGCACCGCGTCGCCAGCGGTAACCGCCCGTCCGACGGCGAAGCCGAAGTCAGGATAGTCGACCGAGACCTCGCTGTTGGTTCCAAGATCGAGAACGTCGTAACCCATCTTGCCGAGGTCGGCGACCAATACGGCTTTCATCGCAAAACCGGCATGATCGGCACCGATGGCAATAATTTCACGCGGCATGTGTTCGCCCGACTGCTTACAGGGAGCATACCATATCTCGTATCGAGCGCCGAAAAGCAAAGTGAAACGCTGCTCCTCCGGCAGACGGGCGCACACAGTCCGCACATCGCTGCGCCGACATGCGCGCAATGCCGCAGCGACTGAGCGCCGCGCGAACCGGCCGAAGCGCCCTCGCCTGATGCTCGGGAGTGCCGTGACCGGGCTTCTGCCGGCTTGAACCACCCCCTTGCTTTGGTTAGGATCGCGTCGACTTGGCAGGGGGCAGCTTGGGCCAACGCAACGCCTCCGCTTTCAACGCCGAGCTGCGCCGCCTCGACTCACCCGCGGCGTGCAAGGCGTTGTTCAGCGCGTCGATCGCACCCTACGGCTTCGACACCTTCGCCTGCGGCGAAGTCGACCTCGCCGACCGCGATCGCGCGGTGTTCTACATCATCGACCGGCCCGACGCGTGGACGCGATTCTACGTCGGCAGCGGCATGATCGACCGCGACCCGCTGATCGACGCCCTCAACACGCGGCGGGAGCCGTTCACCTGGAGCGATCTCCGTGCCGACCGCACGATGGCACGCGTCGGACGCGCGTCGATCGAAGCGGCCGCGGCGGCAGGGTGGATCGAGGGGCTCGTCGTGCCCTTGCCGACGATCGGTACGCGCGCCGGTCTCATCAGCCTCGCGGGTCACCGCGAGATCGCCGATCCCGGCATCCGCGACTATCTCTGCCTGATCGCGATCTGCCTCCACACCCACGTCCGAACGCTCGTTGCCAGCCACGGCTTCGCCCTGCCGCCGATGGGCTTGACCGAGCGCGAGATCGCCAGCCTGCGCCTGGTCGCACGGGGCAAGTCGGACGCAGCGATTGCGAAAGAGCTCGGGGTCGCGGTGTCTACCGCGCATGAATTCGTCGAAAAGGCGAAGCGGCGGTTGAAGGCGAGGACGCGGGCTGAACTCGTGGCGACGGCGGCGTCGTTCGGTATCATCGACATCTAGCGCGCTCGAAAAATGAACGTGAGATTAACTATAACCCCCTGATCGGAGGGTTTCTGCTCGAGTTGGCGGACAATATAACCGTCGGCGAAAGCTAAACGCCGGAGGAACCACCGATGTCCCGTCTCAGCAGATCGCTTGCCACCGGTCTTTCACTCCTCGCCATGGCGATCGCGGCGCACGTCGACGCCGCGACGTTGAAGGCGAGCTATTTCTTCGACAACACGCTGGCATCGTCGACCGCCGGTGCGGCTGACCTCGTCGCGATCGACCCGTCGGGAACGAGCGGCTTCGTCAACGACACGGTCTACGGCCACACGCGACCGGTCTATTTCGTTGGCGGGACCAACGCCAACGCCAACCAGGGCGGCCTCGCGTTCAACAGCACCGGGCTGCTGACCAGCGACAGCTATTCGGTCGCGCTGACCTTCGAATTCTTCGATCGCCAGAACGCGTGGCGGCGAATCCTCGACGTCACGGACCGGGCATCGGACGCCGGTTTCTATGTCGACCCGTCGAACCAGCTCGACGTCTATCCGGTCAGCGGCAGCAGTGTCGCCTTCAGCAACGGGGTCTATCGCAACGTCGCACTCACCGTCGGTCCTTCGGGCCTGAACAACGTCACCGCCTATATCGACGGCGTCGGATCGTTTACGGCGACGACGAATTCGCTCGACCTTCTGCCGGGCGGGCTGATCAACCTGTTCATCGACAACAACATGGGCGGTGGACAGGGCGAGTGGTCGACCGCGAACATCGCCTCGGCGCGCTTTTACGACGGCGTGCTGACCGCCGCTGAAGTCGCCGCGATCAACCACGACCCAATCACCCCGCCGCCGGTCGGCGGGGTTCCCGAACCTGCATCATGGGCGTTGCTGCTGGTCGGATTTGGCGCGATCGGCGCGACGATGCGGCGGCGCGCAATAACGGCTGCGGATGCGGCGTAAGAATTGTCGGCGGCGGCCGAGTTAGCCGGCGGCGAAGCGACGCGGGGTGGGCAACCGAGCGGGCGATGGGCGCGCGATCCCTTGGGGAAGGGGTCGCGCGCCTTGAGCGTTGGGAGGCGCAGAGCGAAGAGCCGCTGCTCGAGGCGTCTGTCACGCGACGAATAACTAAGCCGTCCCGGGAGAACGTGGCTTCCCGAGCGTTATCCCCGCGAAGGCGGGGATCCAAAGTCCGTACGCTCGGTGACCTTGGGTCCCCGCCTTCGCTGGGATAGCGCCCGTTTGATTGCTATGGATTTTAGAACAGGTTTGGTGGCCTGAGCAGCGGGTCGGCGGTGGAGGATGCGTCCCTTTCACCTCAACGACCGTGACCCCGGCGAAGCCCGGGACCCAAGATCACCGTCTGTCGAGATCATGGGTCCCGGCCTTCGCCGGGATGACAATGTTGTTGATGGAGCGACCGCGTTGTTGATGGAGCGACCGCGCTTTACGCGCGCGGGAACTCGGTCGAGGTGCTAGTGTAAGCGCCGATCGAGCTCGCTGATCGCAGCACTCGTCAGCCGGGCGGCTTCCGCCGGGTCGTCGTGCGCCACGATGATGCGTCGTGCCGCAGCTGTCGCGAAGTCGACCGCCTGGGCGCGGACCGAGGCTTCGGCGGCGCGTTCGGCGGCGGCGATCTTGGTTTCGGCAAGCGCGGTGCGGCGGGCGATCACTGCTTCGGCCTGGACTTGGGCGTCGGCGACGATCGCGGCGGCCTCGGTCTTGGCCGTCGACAGGATGTGCTCGGCGTCGTGGCTGGCGGTCTCGGCCTTCGCCTTGTACCCGGCGAGCAGTGCCTCGGCTTCGGCGCGGAGGCGCTTGGCTTCGTCGAGGTCGGCGCGGACCTTGGTCGCGCGGCCGTCGAGCGCTTCGGCGATCATCTTCGGGACTTTGACGTAGAGCAGCAGCCCGATAAAAATGACGAAGGCGATCGCGATATAGCCCTCGGCGTCGAGGCCGAGCCACTTGAGCTGGTGCGGCTGCTCGGTCCCGCCGGTGGTCGGGGCGCCGGCAATCTCGGGAACGGGTTCGGCCATCTTTGATCCTTACGCCACAACCGCAGCGCTGGTGGTTGCGACTGCGTCGACGTTCGCCGCGACTTCATCCGCCGCCGGACGGCGTCCGGTCAGCCGCTCGACGATGTCGGCGGTCGCATCCTCGGCGACAGCGCGGAGGTTGGCGAGCGCCTCGCCCTTCGCGGCTTCGATCCGTGCAGCGGCGCCCGAAGTCTTCGCCGCAAGCCCGGCTTCGACTTCCTTGAGCTTCGCCGCCGTCTCGCCCGACGTCGCCGTCTTGGCGTCGGCGGCGAGCTTCATCGCCGCGGAGCGCGCGGTTGCCAGCGTCGCCTCATATTCGGCGATGACGGCGCCCGCGCTCGACTTCGCCGTCTCAGCGAAGTTGAGATCGTCGCCGATCACCCCGGCGCGGTTGAGCGTGACGCGCTCGACCTTGGGCAGCGCGGCGCGGACGATCAGGTAGAGGATCGCGAACACCGCGATCAGCCACGCGATCTGCGGAACCGCGACCGAAGGATCAAACTGAGGCATTGCGCCCTCCCCTCGTGACCGCTGGTCTTAGACGACGAACAGCAGGATCAGCGCGACGAGGAACGAGAAGATGCCGAGCGCTTCGGTCACGGCGAAGCCGAACAGCAGATTCGGGCGCTGCGAGTTGGCGGCGGCGGGGTTGCGCAGTGCGCCCTGGAGGAACAGGCCGAAGATGATGCCGACGCCCAAAGCGGCGAGACCCATCCCGAAGGTGGCGATGCCGGCGCCGATCAGCTTGGCGGCGTTGGCATTGCCCAACGCGATGATCTTGGCGGTTGTCGAGTCCATGTCCATTCCCTTGAGATCGCCTTGTAAATCAGGCGGTTAGTGCGAGAGGTTGATCGAATCGTTGAGGTAGACACACGTCAGCAGTGCGAAGACATACGCCTGCACCACCGCGACGAGCAATTCGAGCGCATACAGCGCGACGTTCATCACCAGCGGCAGGATGCCGAGCAGCCAGAACGCGCCGCCGGCAAGCCCAAGGCTGACAATGAAGCCGGCGAAGACCTGGAGCAGGATGTGCCCCGCGGTCATGTTGGCGAACAGGCGGACCGACAGCGTCAATGGCCGCGACAGGAACGAAATTAGCTCGATCAGGACGATCAGCGGCAGCAGCACGACCGGGGTCTGCGGCGGCACGAACAGCTCGAAGAAGTGCAGGCCGTGCTTGGCGAAGCCGATGCCGATGCACAGTAGGAAGATGAACGCGGCGAACGCGAAGGTCACCCAGATGTGGCTGGTGACGGCGAAGGCGAACGGCAACAATCCGAGGATGTTGGCGAACAAAATGAAGATGAACAGCGCGAAGATGAAGGGAACGTAGGCGCGGCCCTTGCTGCCGATATTCTCGTCGACCATGCCGACGACGAATTCGTGGACCATCTCGACCGCCGACTGCCAGCGCCCCGGCACGAGCGTCGCGCGGCGCATGCCGAGCGTCAGGAACGCCCAGACGCCGACGAGCGTGATCAGCATGAACAACGACGCGTTGGTGAACGAGACGTCGTAGCCGAGCGTCGTCGCCGGGACCATCCGGTGGATTTCGAACTGTTCGAGCTGCGGACGGACCAACTTCAATCCTCAACGTCATCTGGGACCGATGGGGGGATCGGCTGGGCATCGACCAATTTCTGCTCGGCGGAAACCGCACGAAACAGATTGATGAACCCCGCCGCCAGCCCCAGCAGCATGAACAACAGCATCAACCACGGCTTGCTGCCCAACCATTTGTCGAGCTGCCAGCCGATGGCGGTGCCAACGACAGTCGTGATCACGATTTCCAGCGCAAAGCGGAAACCCTGACCCATGGCTCCACTCGCCACCCGCATCGGGTCCGGATTGTGCCGCGCCTTGGCCTCGGCCAGGCGAGCTTCGAGAGACTCGAGCTCGTCGGTCGGACGCGGGCGGCTCACCTGGGTTCCTCTGACGGATGGCGGGAATAGCCCCGCACAGCCTCGCCGGTCGCCCGCCGAAGCCCGGCCCGTCTAGGCACGGGGGGGTGGAGTGTCAACCTTTTGCCCTTGCCCCCTGCCCGCGCGCTCACTCCGCCGCCGCGAGCAGGTGCTCGGCGGCGCGGAGGTCGACCGAGACGAGCTGGCTGACCCCGGGCTCGGCCATCGTCACCCCGTACAGCCGGTGCATCCGGCTCATCGTCACGGCGTTGTGGGTGACGATGAGGAAGCGCGTCGCGGTGGTTTCGGCCATCCGGTCGAGCAGGTCGCAGAAGCGCTCGACGTTGGCGTCGTCCAGCGGCGCATCGACCTCGTCGAGGACGCACAGCGGCGACGGGGTCGTCAGGAACAGCGCGAAGATCAGCGCAGTCGCGGTCAACGCCTGCTCGCCGCCCGACAGCAAGGTCAGCGATTGCAGCTTCTTGCCCGGCGGCTGCGCCATGATCTCGAGCCCGGCTTCGAGCGGATCGTCCGATTCGATCAGCGCGAGATGCGCCGCGCCGCCGGCGAACAGCGTCCCGAACAGGGTGCGGAAATGGCCGTCGACCGCCTCGAACGCCGCGACCAGCCGCACCCGTCCCTCGCGGTTGAGCGCGCCGATGCTGCCGCGCAGCCTAGCGACGGCGGTGTCGAGTTCGGCGCGCTCGGCCGCCGAGCCTTCGCTCGTCGCGGCGAGTTCGGCGAGTTCGAGATCGGCGCGCAAGTTGACCGGGCCGATCCGCTCGCGCTCGGCGGTCAGCGTCTCGAAGTCGTGCGCGAGCGCCGCCGGGTCGCCCGCGACGTCGACCCCGAGCATCGGCGGCGAGCAGGCGAAACGGTCGCCGCACTGCGCCTCGATCTCCCGCGTTCGGGTTCCCGCGTGCTCGGCGTCGGCGGCGGCGCGGGCGCGGGCCTCGCGCGCGGTCGCCAGCGTCTCGGCGACTGCGCGGGCCTCGGTGTCGAGGCTGCGCGATCCGGTTTCGGCGGTGGCGAGTGCGTCGGCGGCGGCGCGGCGGGCGGTATCGGCGGCGTGGCCGCGTGTCGCCAGTGCGGCGAGTTCGGCGGCGATCTCGGCGGGGCGCGCGGCGAGGGTTGCGGCCTCGGCATCCCCGGCGGCGGTGCGGGCATCGAGTTCGGCGATCTGCGCGGCGCTGGCGGCGGCGCCGCGGGTCCACGCGGCGCGATCGGCGGCGATCGCGGCGCGCCTGGCGACGGCGGCGTCGAGATCGCGGGCGAGCGTCGCATGGTCGGCGCGGGCACGGGCGAGGGTCGCTCGGGCGGTCTCGGCGCTGCCCCGCGCCTCCGTGACGGCGGCGGCGAGGCCCGGCAGCCCGGTGATCTCGGCGGCGGCGGCGCGGGCGGCATCGACCTCGCGGGCGAACCCGGCGGCGTCGTCGCGCAGGCGTGCAATCGCGGCGTCGCTTGCCTCGCGCCGGGCGACCGCGCGGTCGCGTTCGGTGGTCGCGGCAGCAAGCGCAGCGCGGGCGGCGTCGTGAGCGCGGTCGGCGGCGGTCCGTTCGACGCGGGCGGCACGTTCGGCTTCGCCCGCCGACCGGGCAGCGGTTTCGGCGGCAGCAAGCGCAGTCCGCGCGTCGGCGAGGGCGGCTTCAGCGGGGATCAGCTCGGTCGCGACGGCGGCGAGGCGGTTGCGCTGGATCAGCCGCTCGGCGGTTGCGACTCCCTGCCCGCCGAACGCGCGAAACCCGTCCCAGCGCCACATCTTGCCGTCGCGGGTGACGAGCCGCTGGCCGGGCAGCAGCATCGCCGCGAGCCCGGGCGCGTCGTCGGGCGCGGCAATGCCGGTCGCCGCCAGCCGCCGTGCGAGTTCGGGCGGCGCGGTGCAGCGCAGCGGCTCGACGCCAACGGGCAGCGGCGCGTCGTCACCCGGCGCGACGACCCAGAACCGCCCGCTCGCTGCCTCGCCGAGCCCCGCTGAGAGATCGTCGCCGAGCGCTGCCGCCAGCGCCCGCTCATCCCCCGCCGCAACCTCGATCCGGTCGAGCAGGCTGGCGGATGGCCCGCCCACGGCAAGCACCCGCGCCAGCGCATCACGCTCGGCGGTCAGTCCGGCGGCGTCACCGCGCGCGGTCAGGACTTCAGCATTGGCAGCGTCGCGCGCCGCGTCGGCGCTCCTCCGGGACTCGTCGGCTTCGGTAATCGCGGCGATGGCTCGGGCGACGCGCGCGGCGGTTTCATCAAGGCTCCCCGCCGCAGCGGCACAGCGCGCGTCGAGTCCGGCGGAGTCGATGTCCTCGCGCGCCCGGTCGCGTCGATCCGCCTCCCCCGCCGCCTTCGCCCGCCGCGCCTCGGCCGTAGCCAAGGCCGCCTCCGCCGCCCGCGCCGACGCCGCCGCGCGGGCATGCGCCTCGATCGCGGTCGACAACGCGCTTTCAGTCGTCGCTGCGGTCCGTTCGGCCCGCTCGACCGCGCTCGCCGCCTCGGGCAGCGCCGCCTTCGCCTTCGCCGCGAGCGCCTCAAGCGCCGCCGCTTCGCCCGCCAAACGCTCTAGGGCCCCCGCCGCGTCGCGTGCCAGACCGTCCTCGCGCGCCCGGTCGCGCGCCAAAGTCACCGCCGCCGCAGCGAGGTCACGCGACCGGCGCGCGATCGCCTCCGCCTCCGCGGCCAGTATCCGCTGCGCCTGGACCAGCGCCTGCGCCGCCGCCGCCGCCCCCGCTTCGGCGACACGGAGTTCGGGGAGCGCAACCGCCGCTTCGGCCTGCGCCGTCGCCAGTCGCGCGGCATCGCGGGTCGCGGCGACGACCGATGCCTCGGCAGCGGCCGCAGCAGCGTGAGCACTCGCCGCTGCTGTTCGCGCCGCACTCCACCGCGCAAACAGCAGCGCCCCCTCGGCGGCACGAATGCGATCCGACAGCACCCGATACCGCTCGGCGGTGCGTGCCTGCCGCTTGAGCGCCGCCGCCTGCGCGTCGAGCGCGGCGATGACGTCGTCGAGGCGGAGCAAATTCGCCTCGGTCGCCTTGAGGCGGATCTCGGCCTCGCGACGGCGGACGTGGAGCCCGGAAATGCCTGCCGCTTCCTCGAGCAGGATGCGGCGTTCGGCGGGCTTGGCGGCGATGATCGCGCCGATCCGCCCCTGGCTGACAAGCGCGGGCGAATGCGCGCCGGTCGCGGCGTCGGCGAACAGCAATTGCACGTCGCGAGCGCGAACGTCGCGTCCGTCGAGCCGGTACGCCGAGCCGAGGCCGCGTTCGATCCGGCGGACGACCTCGTGGGTCTGCCCGTTGTCCTCGACCGTCAGCAACACCTCGGCGAAGTCACGCCCCGGCCGCGCCCCGGTGCCGGCAAAAATGACGTCGTCCATGCCGCCGCCGCGCAGCGATTTCGCCGACCCCTCGCCCATCACCCAGCGGATCGCTTCGAGGAGGTTCGACTTGCCGCAGCCGTTCGGCCCGACGACCCCGGTCAGCCCGGGCTCGATCCGCAGCTCGCACGCTTCGACGAACGACTTGAACCCGGCCAGTCTAAGGCGTTGAAACTCCACCCGCCCCCCGGCGCTTGCCTCTGACCCTAGCTCAGCGCGGCGTCGAGCTGCGGCTTAAGCTTCGCCCAGTTCGCCGTGTCGACCTGGGCGACGCCGTTGATGACGAAGGTCGGCGTCCCCTGGAGCTTGTACTTGTTCGTCGCCTCGTCGCGGATCGCGGTCAGCGCGGCGATCCCGGCCTTGTCGCTGGTGCACTGGTCGAACTTGGCGCGCGTCATCCCGCGCGTCCGCATGAAGGCGTCGAGCCCGCCGTTCGCGGCGAATTCGGTAATCTGCTGCTCCTGCGGCAACGTGCTGAGCTTCTTCTGGACGTCGTCGGGGAGCGGCTTGGTGAACGGCAGCGTCCACACCGGCTGCTGGTCGTAGAAGGCATCGATCAGCTTGATCGCGGCAGCCGGCTGCTGGCAGCGGACGAGCAGCGACGGCGCGAAGTCGACCCCGTTAAGGATGAAGGTGCGGTATTCGTAGCTCACTTTCCCGGTCGCGATGTACTTGGCGCGCAGCTCGGGAACGCCCTCGTGCGCGAACGCGCCGCAATGCGAGCAGGTCAGCGAGCCGAATTCGAGCAGCTTGACCTTGGCGTCGGGGTTACCCTGCCGGAACCCGCCGTCGGGGGTCATTGTAATGACGTTGAGCCAGTCGGCCTTGGCGGGCGCCGCTGCTGCGGTAGTCGTCGTCGACTTCGCTGCAGGCGCCGCCTTCGAGGCATTGTCGCCGCATGCGGTCAGGGTGAAAACGGCGACCGCGGCGACGGCGGCAATACGGTAAGCGGGGGACATGCGGCGGGTTCCTGGCTGGCGGTCGTCGTGCGTGAATAGCCGGTGCACCCCTCGTCCGTCAAAGCCCCCGGATCGAACGGGAAACGCGGTTCACAGCGCGGCGTCGATCGCGGGAGCGAGCTGCGTCCACGTCGATGTGCCGTGCACCGTCTTGCCGTTGATCGCGAAGGTCGTGACGCTGGTCAGTCCGTAATTATCGTTGGCGTCTTTCCGGATCCCGTTGAGCTTGGCGATACCGAACTTGTCGCTGGTGCACGTGTTGAACTCCGCCCGCGTCACGCCGCGCGTCCGCATGAAGCCATCGAGACCGCCGTTGGCGGCGAAGGCGGTGATCTGCTGTTCTGGCGGCAGCGCGGCCATCTTTTTCTGGACATCGTCGGGCACCGGCTTCCTGAACGGCTCGAGCCAGACCTGCTGCTGATCGTAAAGGGACTCGATCAGCTTGATCGCGGCGGCGGGTGGCTGGCAGAGGACGAGGAGCGCCGGGGCGAGGTCGACGCCGTTGAGCAGGAACGGGCGATATTCGTAGCTGACCTTGCCAGTCGCGATATATTTCGCGCGCAGGACCGGGACGCCCTCACGCGCGAAAGCGGCGCAGTGCGGGCAGGTCAGTGCGCCGAATTCGAGCAGCTTGACCTTGGCGTTGGGGTTGCCCTGGCGGAACCCGCCCTCGGGGGTGGCAACGACGACGTCGAGCCAGTTGACTGTCGCTGGAGCGGGCGCCGGGTGCACCGCGCGCGCTGCGGTGATCGCGGCGGGGACAAACGAAGCGGTGAGCGCGATCAGCGCTGCGGCGGTGAAGCGGTGACGACGCGACATGGCAGATCTCCCGGGATGGGTCGGATGCTGAGACTATCGACGATACTGGGTCCGGGTCAAAGCCACTCGGACCTCCATTATCAATGTCATCCCGGCGAAGGCCGGGACCCATGATCTCAGCAGACGGTGATCATGGGTCCCGGCCTTCGCCGGGATGACATTGATAATGGAGGTCCGAGTGGCTTTGACCCGGACCCAGTATCGTCGATAGTCTCAGCATCCGACCCATCCCGGGAGATCTGCCAT
>NZ_JANYGL010000164.1 GCF_025362435.1 Polymorphobacter sp. | reverse complement strand
GGACCCATGATCTCGACAGTCAGTGATCATGGGTCCCGGCCTTCGCCGGGATGACACCGTAAAGAAGGCCTCCCCTCCCCTTCAGGGGAGGGGCGAGAGACGGCGCCCTTGCGCCGGCCCGGGGGTGGGGCAGTCCCGGGTCGAGGCATTTGGGGCGACTCCCCCATCCCCGGCCCCTCCCCTAAAGGGGAGGGGAGCAGGAAGGGGGAGCGACCTCGCGACCAACAATGAGAAAGAACACCGCTCCGGCCTGACGGAACCCGACTCGAACCCGTAAGCGTAACCGCTCCCCGCCCCTGTAGGACAGCGCAATCGCTTAGTCGGCGCTGCTTCCGCGCGCCAGCACCCCGACCAGCATCTCGACCGCCTCCTCGGGCGTCATCGCCGACGTATCGATGCGGATCTCGGGGTCCTCCGGAGCCTCGTACGGGCTGCTCACGCCGGTGAAATGCTTGAGCTCGCCGGCGCGCGCCTTCTTGTACAATCCCTTGACGTCGCGGCGTTCGGCCTCGGCGAGGGCGGTGTCGACGAACACCTCGACGAACTCGCCGTCGCCGAACATCGTCCGCGCCATCGCCCGCTCGGCACGGAACGGCGAGATGAACGACACCAGCACGACCAGCCCGGCGTCGACCATCAGCTTGGCGACCTCGGCGACGCGGCGGATATTCTCGACCCGGTCGGGATCGGTGAAGCCGAGGTCGCGGTTGAGGCCGTGGCGGACGTTGTCGCCGTCGAGCGTGTAGGTGAAGCGCCCCTCGGCATAGAGCCGCTTTTCGAGCAAATTGGCGATCGTCGATTTGCCCGCGCCCGATAGTCCGGTGAACCACAAGACGCGCGGACGCTGGCCGGTCAGCGCGGCGCGCGCCGCCTTGTTCACGTCCATCGCCTGCCAGTGGATGTTATGCGCCCGGCGCAGCGCGAAGCGGATCATTCCGGCGCCGACGGTCGCGTTGGTGATCCGGTCGATCAGGATGAACCCGCCCATGTCGGGGCTGTGCTCGTAGGCGTCGAACGGGACCGCGCGGTCGAGGCTGATGTTGACGACGGCGATCGCGTTGAGGTCGAGTTGCTTGACCGCGAGATGGTCGAGCGTGTTGACGTTGATCGCGTATTTGAGCTCGGTGACCTGCGCCGAGACCAGCCGCGTGCCGATCTTGAGCCAGTACGGCCGCCCGGCCAACAGCGGCGCGTCGGCCATCCACACCAACGTCGCCTCGAACTGGTCGGCGACCTCGGGCGGAGCGTCGGCGGTGGCGATGACGTCGCCGCGCGAACAGTCGATCTCGTCGGCGAGGGTCAGCGTCACCGACTGGCCGGCCACCGCGCGCGGCAGGTCGCCGTCGAGCGTGACGATCCGCGCCACCGTGCTCGTCGCCCCCGACGGCAGCACCCGGATCGCATCGCCCGGCGCGACCGACCCGGCGACGATCTGGCCCGAGAAGCCGCGGAAGTCGAGGTTGGGGCGGTTGACCCACTGCACCGGCATCCGCAGCGGCCCGGCGGCGAGCCGCTCGGCATCGATGTCGACGCTTTCGAGATGCTCGATCAGGACCGGGCCGTCGTACCACGGCGTCAGGCTGCTGCGGCTGGCGATATTGTCCCCGGCGAGGCCCGAAATCGGGATCGCGGTGAAGGCGTCGATGCCGATGCGCGCGGCGAAGGCGCGATAATCGGCGACGATCCGGTCGAACACCGCTTCGTCATAGCCGACGAGGTCCATCTTGTTCACCGCGAGGACGACGTGGCGGATGTTCATCAGGCGGACGAGGAAGCTGTGCCGCCGGGTCTGGGTCAGCACGCCTTTACGCGCGTCGATCAGGATCACCGCGAGGTCGGCGGTGGAGGCGCCGGTGACCATGTTGCGGGTATATTGCTCGTGGCCGGGCGTGTCGGCGACGATGAACTTGCGCCGGTCGGTCGCGAAGAAGCGGTAGGCGACGTCGATGGTGATGCCCTGCTCGCGCTCGGCGGCGAGGCCGTCGACGAGCAAAGCAAAGTCGATATCCTGCCCCTGCGTGCCGACGCGCTTCGAATCGGCTTCGAGCTGCGCCAGTTGATCCTCGAAGATCATCTTCGAATCGTACAGCAGCCGCCCGATCAGCGTCGACTTGCCGTCGTCGACCGAGCCGCAGGTGATGAAGCGCAGCAGCGATTTGTGGCGGTGCTGGTCGAGATAGGCGTCGATATCCTCGGCGATCAGCGCCTGCGCGCGATACGACGGGTCGTCGGCGACGGCGGTCAGGGGAGCGGTGGCCATCAGAAGTAGCCCTCCTGCTTTTTGCGTTCCATCGACGCGTTCTGGTCGTGATCGATCGCGCGTCCCTGCCGTTCCGACGTGGTGGTCAGCAGCATCTCCTGAATCACTTCGGGCAGCGTCGCCGCGGTGCTCTCGACCGCCCCGGTCAGCGGATAGCAGCCGAGCGTGCGGAAGCGGATCGAGCGCTCGACCGGAACCTCGCCGGGTTCGAGGCGGAAGCGGTCGTCGTCGACCATCACGATCATGCCGTCGCGCTCGACCGTCGGTCGCTTCGCTGCGAGATACAGCGGCACGATCGGGATGTTCTCGAGGTGGATATATTGCCAGACGTCGAGTTCGGTCCAGTTCGAGATCGGGAAGACGCGGATGCTCTCGCCCTTGTTCTTCCGCGCGTTGTACAGCCGCCACAGCTCGGGACGCTGGTGCTTGGGGTCCCAGACGTGGTTCGCCGAGCGGACCGAGAAGATCCGCTCCTTCGCCCGGCTCTTCTCCTCGTCGCGCCGCGCCCCGCCGAACGCCGCGTCGAAGCCATGCTCGTCGAGCGCCTGCTTGAGCCCCTGCGTCTTCCACATATCGGTGTGCAGCGCCGAGCCGTGATCGAAGGGGTTGATGCCGCGCGCCAGCGCCTCGGGGTTCTGGTGGACGATCAACTCGAAGCCGTAATCGCGGGCGATCTGGTCGCGCAGCGCGTACATTGCCTGGAATTTCCACGTCGTATCGACGTGGAGCAGCGGAAACGGCGGCGGCGACGGGTAGAACGCCTTGCGGGCAAGATGCAGCATCACCGCCGAATCCTTGCCGACCGAATACAGCATCACCGGGTTATCGGTCTCGGCGACGACCTCGCGCATGATCTGGATCGACTCGGCCTCAAGCCGCTGGAGGTGCGTCAGCGCCGGCATCACCGCCGTTGCGGGATGCGCGTCCTCGATAAATCTCGCCGTCGCCACATCGTCTCCCTCGCACAGCGCGATAGGGGAGCGTAGCCGATCTGCCGCAATGGTGTCGAAGTAGCTGTTCTACAGCTGCTGATAGCAGGCGGATGGCTGGCGGGGTGACCGGACGCTCCCGATCCATCGAGCCACTGGCCAAATGACGCACCCCCGCCTTTGGCTTGCCGCTCCGGGCCGTGTCGGCGCATGAGGCGGCGCGCGACTTGCTGCTGGCAGATTGAAGAGCGGAAGTGGATCAACCGCATACCGGCGCCCGTTTGACCGGCCGCGCCTTCCCCCTGCTGCGCGCGCTGATGGCGCTTGCCGCGGTTAATCTCACCGGCTGCAGTTCGGTCGTACTCGATCCCAAGGGGCCGGTCGGCGCCGCGGAGACGACGATCCTGTACAACGCTTTGGCGATCATGCTGGTCATCGTCGTGCCGACCATCGTCGCGACTTTGGTTGTGGCATGGTGGTTCAGGGCATCGAACAAGCGCGCGACCTACCGCCCCGAATGGGTGTTCTCGGGTCGGATCGAGCTGGTCGTCTGGTCGATCCCGCTGATGGTGATCCTGTTGCTCAGCGGTGTTATCTGGACCGGCTCGCACGCGCTCGATCCGGCGCAGCCGCTCCGCTCGACGGCCAAGCCGCTCGAAGTCGAGGTCGTCTCGCTCGACTGGAAATGGCTGTTCATCTATCCGGCGCAGGGCATCGCCACCGTCAACGACCTCGTCGTCCCGGCGGGCACCCCGGTCCATTTCCGCCTGACCTCGGCGAGCGTGATGAGCGCGTTCTTCGTGCCGCAGCTCGGCAGCATGATCTACACGATGAACGGCATGGCGACGCAGCTCAACCTGATGGCCGACCACCCGGGCACCTTCGACGGACGGTCGTCGCATTATAACGGCGACGGTTTCTCCGGGATGCATTTCACGCTTCACGCGGTCACGCCGGAGCAGTTCGCCGGCTGGGCCGCCTCTGCCGGGCAGGGCACGACAGTGCTCGACGCTGCAGCGTACCGGCAATTGGCGCGCCAGAGCCTCGACAACAAGCCGTTCGTCTACGCGCGTGCGGCACCGGGGTTGTTCGACGACATCGTGCGGCAGAAGTTGCCGCCCGCTCCCGGGCCGCCGCCGGGACCCCGCACCCCGCCAGCCGAGGACAACCGCCATGCTGGGTAAGCTGTCGTGGAAAGCGATCCCCTTCGATTCGCCGCTGCCGATCTACGCGTCGCTCGTCGTCGGCCTCGTCATCGTCGGCGTCCTCGGCTGGGTCGTGGTGAAGGGCTACTTCCCGTATATCTGGAAGGAGTGGATCACCAGCGTCGACCATAAGCGCGTCGGCGTGATGTACACGCTGATGGCGCTCGTCATGCTCCTGCGCGGGTTTACCGATGCGATCATGATGCGGGCACAGCAGGCGATTGCGCTTAACGCGCCGGGCTATCTGCCGCCCGAACACTATAACCAGGTGTTCTCGTCGCACGGGACGATCATGATCTTCTTCGTCGCGATGCCGTTCATGATCGGGTTGATGAACTTCGTCGTGCCGCTCCAGCTCGGCGTCCGCGACGTCGCCTTTCCGACGCTCAACTCGGTCAGCTTCTGGTTGACCGCGACCGGTGCGCTGCTGGTCAACATCTCGCTCGTCATCGGCGAGTTCGCGCGCACCGGCTGGCTGCCGTACCCGCCGCTGTCGGAGCTTGCCTACTCACCCGGCGTCGGCATCGACTATTACCTATGGGCGCTGCAGATTTCCGGCATCGGGACACTGTTGTCGGGCATCAATCTCGTGACGACGATCCTCAAGACCCGCGCGCCGGGGATGGGACTGATGCGGATGCCGATGTTCAGCTGGACGGCGCTCGCGTCGAACCTGCTGATCGTCGCGGCGTTCCCGATCCTGATCGCGACCCTGGCGATGCTCCTGCTCGACCGCTACCTCGGCTTTCACTTCTTCACCAACGAAGCTGGCGGCAACGTCATGATGTTCATGAACCTGATCTGGGCATGGGGGCACCCGGAGGTCTACATCCTGATCCTGCCGGCGTTCGGCATCTTTTCCGAGGTCGTCGCCACGTTTTCGAGAAAGCCGCTATTCGGCTACCGCTCGATGGTGCTGGCGACGATGGTCATCTGCATCATCGCGTTCACCGTCTGGCTCCACCATTTCTTCACGATGGGGGCCGGGGCGAACGTCAACGCCTTCTTCGGGATCATGACGACGATCATCGCGGTGCCGACCGGGGTCAAGGTGTTCAACTGGTTGTTCACGATGTACGGCGGCCGCCTGCGTTACGATCCGCCGCTGCTGTGGGCGATCGGCTTCATCATCACTTTCGTCATCGGCGGCATGACCGGGGTCCTGCTCGCGCTGCCGCCGGTCGACTTCCTGCTGCACAACAGCCTGTTCCTCGTCGCCCACTTCCACAACGTCATCATCGGCGGCGTGCTGTTCGGCGGGTTTGCCGGATACAACTACTGGTTCCCCAAGGCGTTCGGCTTCAAGCTCCATCCTGGGCTCGGCAAGGCGGCGTTCTGGTTCTGGCTGGTCGGCTTCTACGTCGCCTTTATGCCGCTCTATGTTTTGGGCTTCCTCGGCATGACCCGGCGGATGCAGCACTACGATGTCCCGGCATGGCGGCCATGGCTGGTGATCGCGGGAGCGGGAGCCGGGCTGATCGCGATCGGCATCGCACTAATGATCGCCCAGCTCGTCGTCAGCATCCGGCGGCGGGAAGAGCTTCGCGACACCACCGGTGACCCGTGGGATGGCCGCACGCTCGAATGGGCAACGACCTCGCCGCCGCCGAGCTATAATTTCGCGGTCCTTCCCGAGGTTTCGGGTGAAGACGCCTATTGGACGATGAAACAGCACGCCCGCGAGGGCGAGCCGCCGAAATTGACCGCCTTCACGATGCCGAGCAACACCGCGACCGGGATCGTCTGTGCGTTCTTCGCGACGGTGATGGGCTTCGCGCTGATCTGGCACATCTGGTGGATGGTCATCCTCGGCGGCCTCGGCGCATTCGCCACCTTCGTCGTGTTCGCCTGGCGTGATCACACGGAGGACGAGATTTCGGTCGAGCAACTGGAACGAGCCGCCCGAGCGCCACAGGGCACCCAACTTGCGGGAGAGGTCGCATGAGCGCCGCCGCAGCAGCCGCCCCATCGGCCCCCGAGGCGCCGCCAGAGGGGGGTGTCGCCCCCGTCCGCATCGTCGTCGCCTACGGCTTTTGGATATTCCTCGTCAGCGACATCATCATGTTCGCCGGCTTCTTCGCCGCTTATGCGGTGCTGTCGGGCGCGACCGCCGGCGGCCCGAGCGGACGCCAGTTGTTCGACCTGCAGACGACCGCGATCGAAACCGGCTGCCTGCTGCTGTCGAGCTTCACCTGCGGCCTCGCCAGCATCGCCGCCGACGTCCGCAACAAATTATGGTTCACCGTTGCGATGGCGGCGACGTTCGTGCTGGGGTCGGCGTTCATCGGGATCGAGGTCAACGAGCTGTCGCAGCTGATCGCACGCGGCGCCGGCCCCGACCGCAGCGCCTTTCTGTCGTCGCTGTTTGCATTGGTCGGCTGCCATGGCCTCCATGTCACGATCGGCCTGCTGTGGCTGCTGACGATGGTCGCGCAGGTCTTCGCCAAGGGTTTCCGTGAAGACATCATGCACCGCATCCTGTGCTTCACGCTGTTCTGGCACGCGCTCGACATCATCTGGGTGGCACTGTTCACCGTCGTCTACTTGCTCGGAGTCGCCGCATGAGCGCGCCCCAGACCGGTCAACCGGAAAATGGACAAGCGGAAACCGCGCCCGGCGACAAGCGGCCCGAAGTCGACAGCGTCGGCAGCGCAGTGACAGGCTACGCCATCGGCCTCGCGCTCGCCGTCGGGATGACGGCGGTATCGTTCTACATCGTCCACAGCTCGTTGATCTGGGCGCCGGGCATCCCGATCGGCCTGATCGTGCTGGCGATCGCGCAGATGGGCGTTCACCTCGTGTTTTTCCTCCACGTCAACACCGGCCCCGACAGCACCAACACCACCCTGGCGCTCGCCTTCGGGTTGTTGATCGTCTTCCTGATCATCGCCGGCTCGTTGTTCATCATGACCAACCTCGACCACAACATGTTGCCGATGGAGCAGATCATGCGGATGCAGCGATAGGCTGGTTCAGGCGGCTTCAGCGCTCGCGAAGGATGAAGCGATCCGACGCCTGTTGGTCGCTGTAGGTTGGCTGAGCGAACGAATGTTCCTAGCCGACGATCTCCTGGGAAGATGCCGCCCGCCCATGCGATGCTCCTTGCGCAAGCGAGCGCGCCGCGTCTTCGCAAATGTGGCGAGCGGATCATCCGTGGGACCTCGGTTGCGCCCTGTCCCCAATCTTACTAGGCCTAGCTATCGATGAGACAGGCCATCACAGAGTCCGAAAAGGCGCTTGAAAACGTCTCGGCCGAAATCGATGATGAAGGCACCTTGCGTCTCGACCGTTTCGCGCCTGCCCTGATTACCTGGGCAGCGCATCGCTTGGCGGCGAACAACTCGGCAGTATACCGCGAGCGTTTCGACGTCACCTTGATGGAGTGGCGCTTGCTCCTCCATCTGTCATCGGAGCCTGGTGCGAGCGCCGCGCAGATCGCCTCGGCGATCGGCTTCGACAAGGCGACGATCAGCCGGACGGTCGATAGTCTGCATCGCCGCGGATTGGTCGAGGAGACGATCAATCCGGCCGATGCACGGTCCTCGCGCCTGCACCTGACCGACTTGGGGGTCGAGCTGCACACTCGCATGCTGCCGACCGCACTCGAACAGGAGCGCCAACTGCTCGGCGATCTCAGCTCAGCCGAAGCCGAGGTGTTTGTCGAACTCCTGACCCGCGTGGTTCGTGCGCTCCGGTCGCAGCCGACTTCAAGCGAGCAGCAAAGGTCGCCGACCGCTGGAGCGATGCGTCGGATCCAGCGTCGGGCATTGGCGCGCGAGCAAGCCGAATAGGTGCGCGTGCAACCTTATCGTTGACAAGGCGGTGAGGTGCTGGTCTTCTGCTCGTGAGAGGTGCCACAGGCACCCCGGAACAGGGGGGATTTCGATGGCCAGGCGCCACAGAGGTGGCTCGGCTAATCTGCACAGTGCGTTAAGTGGAGTTTCTGCCTGAAGGCGGCCAGGATGGCTGCCGAACAGGAGCACAGATGACGAAGCGAACACGGCGGAACCACAGTCCGGCTTTCAAGGCGAAGGTGGCTTT
>NZ_JANYGL010000155.1 GCF_025362435.1 Polymorphobacter sp. | reverse complement strand
TCCCGACCTCAAGTTCGAGCCGTACACCCCGCGCTTTCCCGAGCGCATCCGCGAACATGCCGGCGACTGCTTCGCCGCAATCCGCGACAAGGACCTCGTCGTCCACCACCCGTACGAGAGCTTCGAAGTCGTCCTCGCCTTTTTGAAGCAGGCGGCGCTCGACCCCGAGGTCATCGCGATCAAGCAGACGCTGTACCGCGCCGGCAAGAACTCGCCGATCGTCCGCGCGCTGATCGACGCCGCCGAAGCGGGCAAGTCGGTCACCGCCGTCGTCGAGTTGAAGGCGCGCTTCGACGAGGAGCAGAATTTGATGTGGGCGGCGGCGCTCGAGCGCGCTGGGGTCCAGGTCGTCTATGGCTTCGTCGAGTGGAAGACCCACGCCAAGCTGTCGATGGTCGTCCGCCGCGAGGGCGAGGAATTGCGCACCTACGTCCACTTCGGCACCGGCAACTATCACCCGGTGACCGCGCGGATCTACACCGACCTGTCGTTCTTCACCGCCGACCCGGTCCTTGCTCGCGACGCGGCGCAGGTGCTCAACTACATCACCGGCTATGTCCAGCCGACCCGGCTGGCGAAGCTCGGCATGTCGCCGCTGACGATGCGTGCCAAGCTGTACGGGCTGATCGACGGTGAGATCGAGAACGCGCGCGCCGGGCGTCCGGCGGCGATCTGGCTCAAGCTCAACAGCCTCGTCGACACGCCGATCATCGAGAAACTGTACGACGCGAGCAATGCGGGGGTCGAGATCGACCTGATCATCCGCGGCATCTGCTGCCTGCGTCCCGGCGTCGAGAGCATGTCGGAGAACATCCGCGTCCGCTCGATAATCGGGCGCTTCCTCGAGCACAGCCGCATCCTCGCCTTCGGCAACGGCCAGCTGCTGCCGTCGCCTGAGGCGAAGCTGTTCATCAGCTCGGCCGACTGGATGCCGCGCAACCTCGACCGCCGCGTCGAGGTGCTGGTGCCGATCGAGAACCCGACGGTGCATGCCCAGATCCTCGACCAGGTCATGCTCGCCAACCTCAAGGACACCGAGCAATCGTGGACGCTCGGCCCCGATGGCCTGTCGACGCGGCTGGTTCGCGGCGCGCACGAGGCGTTCAACCTCCACCGCTACTTCATGACCAACCCGTCGCTGTCGGGGCGCGGCACCGCGCTTCGCGGGCACGAGATGGTCCCGCGGCTGATGCTCGACAGCGACATCGCCGAGTTCGAGGTGCTTCCTGCCGGCGCCGATGCAACCGCCGACGCCGGGCGCGAATGAGCGTGGTCCTGCCGTGGTCGCGGACGAGAACACCCATCGCCATGCCGAATAACGACCTCAGCGGCATCATCGACATCGGCTCGAACTCGGTCCGGCTGGTTGTCTACCAGGGCCGGAACCGAACCCCGGCGGTGATCTTCAACGAGAAGGTGATGGCCGGGCTCGGGCGCGGAATCGCCAGCGACGGCCGGCTGAGCGATGGCTCGATCCGTGTCGCGGTGGCCGCGCTCGCCCGCTTCGCCCATCTCGCGCGCGACATGGGGGTCGCCGACCTGCGCACCGTCGCCACCGCCGCCGTCCGCGAGGCGCGCAACGCCCAGCGCTTCATCGATCTCGTCGCCGAACAATGCGGCCTGACGATCGAGGTCATCAGCGGCGAATCGGAGGCGCGCGGCGCCGCGCTCGGCGTCATCGCCGGTATCCCGGTTGCCGACGGCATCGTCGGCGATCTCGGCGGCGGCAGCCTCGAGCTGATCCGCGTCGCGGGCGGGGAGGCGCACGATCGCATCTCGCTGCCGATCGGCGCGCTGCGGCTCGACGCGGTGCGCAAGCGCGGCGCGCGGGCGCTGCGCCCGTTCATCGCCGCCGCGCTCGACCAGGTCGGCTGGGCGGCGAAGGGCGCGGGCAAGCCGTTCTACATGGTCGGCGGATCGTGGCGCGCGCTGGTTCAGCTGCACATCTACCTCCACGATTATCCACTGCCGGTGATCCACCAATATTCGATGGACCCCGGCGCGCCCGACCGGCTGGTCCGCTCACTCGGGCGGATCGACCCGAAGACATTGAAGGACGTCACGGCGATCTCGTCGTCGCGGCTGCCGTCGCTGCCGGGGGCGGCGCTGCTCCTCGGCGCGGTGGTCAAGCGCCTCGGCAGCAGCACGATCGTCGCCAGCGCCTACGGCCTGCGCGAAGGCTTACTATACGAACGCATGCCCGCCGCCCTCCGCGCCGAGGACCCGCTGATCTCCGCCGCACGCGACGAGGGCGCGCGACAGGGGCGCTTCCCCGAGCATGGCGACATGCTGATGGCGTGGATGGACGGGCTGTTCGGCGGCGGCGAGGCCCCCGACATGCGGCGGCTGCGCCTCGCGACGTGCCTGTTGAGCGACGTCGCATGGCGCGCGCACCCCGATTTTCGCCCCGAACGCGGATTGGACGTCGCGCTCCACGGCAATTGGGTCGCGGTCGATGCGCGCGAGCGGGCGCTGCTCGCCGCCGCGCTGGTCGCGTGTTTCGGCGGAGTGCCGTCGGGCCCGGCGGCGGCGCTGCTGACGCGCCTCGCCGACGCGCCGAGCCTTGCCACGGCGCGCTGCTGGGGGCTCGCGCTCCGCCTCGGGCAGCGGCTGACCGGGGGGACGGCAGTGGCGCTGCAGGCGAGCCGCCTTGCGGTCGTCGACGGGGTGCTGACACTGACGCTGGCCGAACGCGATGCGCCGCTCTACGGCGAGGCGGTCGCGCGGCGGCTCAAGCTGCTCGCGACGGCGATGGGCTTCGAAGCCGCGAACCGGTTCGCGTGATCCCGGCTACGCCGTGGTCGAGGTCATCGTCAGCCGTCCGGCCTTGACGGTGAACCCCAGCCGTCCGTCAATCAGCGCGAGCGCGTCCTTGCCGAAGACGTCGTAGCGCCAGCCGCCAAGCACGACCAGGCCGTCGCGGACCCCACCGGCGATTGCGTCGAGCTCGTCGCCACGCGCGATCAGCTTTGGCGCGACGTTCGCTTCCTTGGCGCGGATCTTGAGCAGCAGCTTGAGCAGGTCGGCGATCAGCGCGCCTTCGGTCGACAGGCCGGGGCGGGCGACTTCACGCGTCGGCATGTCGGCGACGGTCATCGGCTCGGCCTCCTCGATCGCTTTCATCAACCGCCGCCCGATATCGTTCGACGCCCAAGCCGCCGACAGGCCACGAACCTTGGCGAGGTCGCTCTGCAACTTGGGCGCGGTCGCGGCGAGGTCGCCGAGGGTCTCGTCCTTGACGATCCGGCCGCGCGGGACGTCCTTCGACTTTGCTTCGCGCTCGCGCCATGCGGCGATCGCCTTGAGGCGTCCAAGCACCTCGGGCTTGCGGCTCGGCACGCGCAGCCGCAGCCACGCGGTCTCGGGGTCGTTGGCGTAGGTCGCCGGATCGCAGACGCGCGCCATCTCGTCGTCGAGCCACGCGCCTCGCCCGGTCGAGCGCAATTTGTCGACCATCTTGGGGAACAGTTGGGCGAGATAGGTGACGTCGCCGATGGCATAGTCGATCTGGCGGTCGTTCAACGGCCGCCGCGCCCAGTCGGTGAAGCGCGCGCCCTTGTCGACGGCGACACCGAGGTACGACTGGACGAGGTTGGTGTAGCTGACCTGCTCGCCCTGGCCGAGCGCCATCGCCGCGACCTGCGTGTCGAACAGCGGAGAGGGGGTCTTGCCGGTCAAATTGTAGATGATCTCGAGGTCCTGCCCCGCGGCGTGGAACACCTTGAGGACGTCATCCTCGACGAGCAACTTAAGCAGCGGCGCGAGGTCGATGCCGGAAGCCTTGGGATCGATCGCCGCCGCCTCGCCGCCGCCGGCGATCTGGAGCAGACACAACTCGGGGAAGAAGGTGTTTTCGCGCATGAATTCGGTGTCGACCGTGACGAAATCAGCGGTCTTCAGGCGATCACACAAAGCTGAAAGCGTAGCGGTATCGGTAATCAACGGGTGAATAAGCATCGCCTTGCATACAAGCTGCAGGCTGCTTCGGCTAGACCTGCGACTCGAAGGCGGGGTGGGGGGCAACGACCGCTTCGGGATCGACCGAAAGCAGCGCGCGGCGATGCGTCTTGTAGCTTTCGAGGAGCTGGTCGAACTCGGCGCGGCGGCCTTCGATCCGCGCGCTGGTCAAAGCCGATGCGAGTGCGGCAACGGCATTGCGGTGGAAGGCGACCCGCCGCTCCCCGGCCGCGAGCAGCCAGACGATCGGGCGGCGGCGGAGGCGATAGAGGACGGCGACGATCACGACGAGAGTGAGCAGGCTGAAACCGGTCGTCATCCATCCGATCAACGCGTTGCTCGACATCATATCCCTCGCCGGGCGCGATGCCCGCGATGCCTAACTACGAGCGGGGCGCAACGGGTAAAGTGGCGCAATGCCGCAGTTGCGGAGGGGCCCTCAGCCGACCCACTGCGCCAGCCAGTCCGCGAGCGCCTGCGGGGTCATGTTGCGGGCATCCGATAGCGCGGCATAGCGTTCGGGATTGCGGGTTTGGCCGGTTATCGGGTCGACGATCATCACGATCGGCACGCCCTTGACGGTGGCACCGTACGCCGCGGCGACGTCGAGGTTCTTATCACGGCGGCCGATATCGACCGTCACCACCTCATAATGGCGGTCGACGAACGCCTTGATCTCGGGGACCGCCATCACGCCCGCGAGGACACGGCAATCGGGGCACCAGTTGCCTCCGAGGTCGATCAGCAGCAGCTTGTGCCCCGCCTTCGCCCGCTTGCGCGCCGCGTCGACCTGCGTCTTGCCGACCGCATCGGTGTCGTATGGCAGCGGCAACGGCTGGGTGAGCTGGTCGACGCTGGCGATGCTCACCTGCGGCGCGGTTGCGGCGGCAGCAGGAGCGGCGGCCAGCACGGCGAGGACGGCAGCGGCGGCGAGGACGAGCTTCATCATGGTCTCCAATTGCCCGGCGACGCTATGCGGTGCGCGACGCCGCTGACCAGCAACAAGTCCTTCGCGATGCCCAAGCCGCGACACCTCGCCTTGACAATTTCGGCGTCAGCGTGTGTCACCCCCGTCGCTCACCGCACAGCCCGAACGGTCAATCCATGCACGCTTATCGCACCCACACCTGCGCCGCGCTCCGCGCCGAGGACGCCGGCACGACCGCCCGCCTGTCGGGCTGGGTCCACCGCAAGCGCGACCATGGCGGGGTGCTGTTCGTCGACCTGCGCGATCACTACGGGCTGACCCAGATCGTCGCCAACACCGGCTCCGAAGCGTTCGACATCCTCGACAAGCTCCGCGCCGAGAGCGTCGTCACGATCACCGGCGACGTCGTCGCGCGGGCGCCGGAAGCGGTCAACCCGAAGATGCCGACCGGGGCGATCGAGCTTCGCGCCGTCGAGGTGACGGTCCAGTCGCGCGCCGACGAACTGCCGCTGCCGGTCGCGGGCGAGGCCGACTATCCCGAGGAAATCCGCCTCAAGTACCGCTATCTCGACCTCCGCCGCGAACGCCTCCACCGCAACATCATGCTGCGGTCGAACGTCATTGCCTCGCTCCGCCGCCGGATGATCGACCAGGGCTTCACCGAGTTCCAGACGCCGATCCTGACCGCGAGCAGCCCCGAAGGCGCGCGCGACTTCCTCGTCCCCAGCCGCGTCCACCCGGGCAAGTTCTACGCGCTGCCGCAGGCCCCGCAGATGTTCAAGCAGCTGCTGATGGTCGCCGGCTTCGACCGCTATTTCCAGATCGCGCCGTGCTTCCGCGATGAGGACGCCCGCGCCGACCGCTCGCCCGGCGAGTTCTACCAGCTCGATTTCGAGATGAGCTTCGTCACGCAGGACGATGTTTTCGCTGCGATCGAACCGGTGCTGGCGGGTGTGTTCGTCGAGTTCACCGGCTTCGTCGACGGCAAACCCAAGTCCGTCACCGACACCCCGTTCCCGCGCATCGCCTACGCGGAATCGATGCTCAAGTACGGCAACGACAAGCCCGACCTGCGTAACCCGCTGGTCATCGAGGACGTCACCGAGCATTTCCGCGGCAGCGGCTTCGGCATCTTCGCCCGGATGATCGAGGGCGGCTCGGTCGTCCGCGCGGTCCCGGCTCCAAGCGCGGGACTCAAGGCGCGCAGCTTCTTCGACGGCATGAACGATTGGGCGCGTGCCGAGGGCTGGGCGGGGCTCGGCTACATGAACTTCAAGAGCGGCGAGCCGGGCGGCCCGATCGCCAAGAACCTCGGCCCCGAGCGCGTCGCCGCGATCGTCGCGCAGCTCGGTCTCGGCCCCGACGACGGCGTGTTCTTCGCTGCCGACAAGCCCTTGAAGGCGGCCAAGCTTGCCGGTCTCGCCCGGACCAAGGTCGGCGAAGACCTCGGGCTGATCGAGCAGGGTTGCTACAAGTTCTGCTGGATCGTCGACTTCCCGATGTTCGAGTATGACGAAGATGCGAAGAAGCTGGACTTCAGCCACAACCCCTTCTCGATGCCGCAGGGCGAACTCGCTGCGCTCGAGAACAAGGACCCGCTCGACATCCTCGCCTACCAGTACGACATCGTCTGCAACGGCGTCGAACTGTCGTCGGGCGCGATCCGCAACCATCGCCCCGAGATCATGTACAAGGCGTTCGAGATCGCCGGCTACAGCCAGGCCGACGTCGACCTCGATTTTGCCGGCATGATCAACGCCTTCAAGTTCGGCGCCCCTCCGCACGGCGGCTCGGCCCCGGGGGTCGATCGCATCGTCATGCTGCTGGCGGACGAGCCGAACATCCGCGAGGTGGTGGTTTTCCCAATGAACCAGAAGGCCGAGGACCTGATGATGAATGCGCCGAGCGCGGTGCCTGCAAAGTCTTTGCGCGAACTGCACATTCGGACCGTTGAGCCGGTCGGGAAGTTATGAGCAAGATCCGCCTCAAGGACTACGAAAACACGCCCGAGATCAAGCGTGCCGACTATGAGACGCGGCTGCTCGCGCTCCAGTACAAGCTCCAGCTGATCCAGGCGGCGTATATCACCCAGGGGTTGCGCGGGATCGTCGCGATCGAGGGGTGGGACGCGAGCGGCAAGGGCGGGCTGATCCAGCGGATGACGACCGAGCTCGACCAGCGCTACAGCGATGTCTGGTCGATCGGCACGCCGACCAAGGATGAACTCAACCACCACTTCCTGTGGCGCTTCTGGGCGAAGCTGCCCGGCTGCCGCGAGATCGCGATCTTCGACCGGACATGGTACGGGCGCGTCCTCGTCGAACGGGTCGACAAACTGACCCCCAAGCCCGACTGGAAGCGCGGCTACGACGAGATCAACGACTTCGAGGCGCTGCAGATCGCAGACGGCACGCGCATCGCCAAGATCTTCCTCCACATCACCCAGCGCGAACAGGACAAGCGCCTGCGCGAGAGGCTCGAGACGCCGTACAAACGGTGGAAGACCGGGCCGGAGGATTATCACAACCGGTCGATGCGCGACGCCTATTGCGAGGCGTACGAGGACATGTTCGACAAGACCTCGACCCCGCACGCGCCGTGGACGGTGATCGCCGCCGACGACAAGAAGACGGCGCGGATCGCTGCGATCGAGGCGGTGATCGCCGCGTTGGGGGAAGATGTGGATTTGACGTATCCGCCGGTTGCGCCTGAGTTGCGCGCGCTGGCGGAAGCGGCGCTGGGGGTTACGCTGAAGGTTTAGGGGACCGGTGCGGGGAGGGGACAGCACTCAACCGTGCCTCGCCGATCCAAAGGCTACCCCTCCTCGAAGTGTCATCCCGGCGAAGGCCGGGACCCAAGGTCACAACAGACAGTGATCATCGGTCCCGGCCTTCGCCGGGATGACACTCAAAACCGTGGGCTCCGTCGTCCCGCTTTAGCGCGGGCTTTGCGCTGTCCTACACCGCCGCAACGCGATACGCCTGCGCCTCAGTCGAGACGCCACCGGGCGGCGGGAAGTGTGCGCGTTCTCATCGCTGGTTTCTTCCTTCGCCCGGAAACGAGAGCGGGAAAACACACACATCTGTGTGAACTTATTTTGAACTTAGCGTCGGGCCGGTGACCCGGATCACCGGCCCGTTGCGGCCTATGGTCGGCCAACACGTTGCAATCGCCCGTCTAATCACCCCGGCGTCCGTTTCCCCAGATACGCGCTCAGCCGGTTCGCCGCCGGCATCGTCGCGGTCGCCGGGTGGAGCAGGTCGTAGACCACCGCGTTCGCCAGCACCCGCTGGACATAGTCGCGGGTCTCGCTGAACGGGATCAGCTCGACCCAGTCGACGACGTCGGTCCCGGGGATGCGCGGGTCGCCGTTGAGCGCAAGGAACTTGCGGACGTTGCCCGGCCCGGCATTGTACGCCGCGACGGCGAGGACGTTGCTGCCGCCGAGGTTGTCGCGGATGCGCCCGTAATACGCCGCCCCGAGCGTGACGTTGAACACTGGGTCGTCGGTCAGGCGGCTCGTCGAATACGGCAGCCCGAGCTTGGCCGCCTGCTCCGACGCAGTCGCGGGCAACAGCTGCATCAGGCCGCGAGCGTTGGCGGCGCTGACCGCAGCCCGGTCGAACTGGGTCTCCTGCCGGGCGATAGCGTGGACCATCGTGAAGTCGGGCGCGAGGGTCGGCGGCAGGCTGAGCATCGGATAGGCGACGTCGAGCAGCGCGAGCTCGCCGCCGAGCCGCGCCGCCTTGCCGGTCAAAACACCGAGGTCGGGACGGTCGAGCGCGGCGCCGAGGTCGGCGAGCAGGCGCTGCTGTTCAGGGCTCTCGGCACGGTCGACCAGCGCCTTCATGAACAGTGTCTGCCGCGTCCGGTCGCCGATCTCGCCGAGCGCGCGGGTCACCCGGACGAGCTCGTCGGCGTCGAAGCGGTCACGCGCCTCCCGGCTGACCGCGACCGGGGTCGCTGCAGGCAGGGTTAGCGCCGGGGTGATGTGCTCGGCGGCGAGCTGGCCGTAGTAATAGTCGGCGTGGGTCGCGGCGGCGGCGTAATAGACCTTGGCGTCGGGGTTGGCGGCGGCCTCGGCGGCGCGGCCCGACCAATAGTCGCCGCGCGCCTGGCTGACGGGGGTCAATGCGGCATCGCGGACGCGCTCGAAGTGCGTCAGCGCCATCGCCGGCTGGTTGAGGCGACGTAGCGCGATCCAGCCTGCGAGCCACTCGTTGTCGATGAAGCCCTGCCGCTCGCCGAGCGTCTGCTCGCTGAGCGGCTTGCCGAGCGGGAAGGCGTGGTGGCCGTCGGCGATCTTGTAGGCGAGGTCGTTCTGCCCATCGCGCATCGCGCCGCGAGCGAGCTCAAGACGCAGCTTAAGCCACTGCTCGGGATCGGTGACGAGGCCCGGCGCGCCGTCGTACGTCGCCGTCGCTGCCCGCGCCCCAGCCATGTCGCCGGTCCGCTTGAGCCAGGTCGCCTGGGCATAGATCACGCCGGGATCATTGCGCGCCGCCGCCGGGAGGCTCGCCAGCGCGCTGCTCGCGCCGACCCCGGTCAACATCGCGATCCGCGCCGTCGCGACCGCCCGGACGTCGGGCGCGACGAGGGGAAGCATCCGTGTCGCAGCGGTCGTTTCGCCGCGCCACAGCAGCCGGTCGAGGCGTGCGGCATTGTCCGCCGGGGTCAGTGCAGTGGCAAATTCGGTCTGCAGCTGGATCTCGGCGACCACGTCGAGCCCGCCCGATACCCATGCTGCTCGGGCATTGGCGTTCGCCGAGGCGAAGTCACGCGCCACCAGTTGCGCCTCGGCGAGCCTGAACTTCGCCAGTGACGACAGCGGCGGGTAATCGCGGAAGAAGGCGATTCGCTCCGAAAAGCCGACCCGATCGTCGATCAGCCGCTCGGCGCGGCGGCGCAGCAGCGTCTCCGACGGCCAGCCGGAGTGCGCGTGGAGGAAGGCGGTGATCTCGGCGAAGCTCGTCGGGCCGTTGTCGCGACGCAGCCGGTCCCACACGACGACGGTGTCGAGCAGCGGGTCGGTCACCGGGTTGACGATCGGCGACAGCGGCAGCGTGTTGAACCGCCCCGCCGCGGTCTCGGCCAACCGCGCCGAGTAATATGCCCGGACTGCCGGGCTCAGCGCTGCCGCCGCAGTCGACACAGCCAGCAAGGCCGCGACTGCAAACCAGCGGAGTTTGCGGAAGCCGCGCCTTGGCTCCATATCACGCATTGAGATACTCATCCGCGCCTGACTAGACGGTCGAGCGGCGCGGCGGAAGGCAAGGCATGTTCAACGGATCGATTCCCGCGCTGGTGACCCCGTTCAACGACGGCAAAGTCGACGAAGCAGCGTTCGCCAGCTTTGTCGACTGGCAGGTCGCGAGCGGTTCGACCGCGCTCGTGCCGTGCGGCACCACCGGCGAATCGGCGACGCTGACGATCGACGAGCACAACCGCGTCATCGCCTTGGCGGTTGAGGCGGCGGGTGGGCGCGTGCCGGTGATCGCCGGCTGCGGCTCGAACGACACCGCGACCGCGCTGATCCATATGCGCCACGCCAAGGAGGTCGGCGCGGCGGCGGCGCTCGTCGTCTGCCCGTACTACAACAAGCCGAGCCAGGCGGGGTTGATCGCGCATTTCACCGCGCTCGCCGAGGGCTGCGACCTGCCGATCATCATCTACAACATCCCCGGGCGCTCGGTCGTCGACATGTCGGTCGAGACGATGGCGACGCTGGCGAAGCTGCCGGGCATCATCGGGGTCAAGGACGCGACCGGCAATCTCGGGCGGGTGTCGGCGCAGCGCGCGGCGTGCGGCGTCGACTTCTGCCAGCTGTCGGGCAACGACGAGACCGCGCTCGGCTATATGGCGATGGGCGGGGTAGGGTGTATTTCGGTCACCGCCAACGTCGCGCCAGAGCTTTGCGCGCAGTTCCAGGCCGCCTGCGCGGCGGGTGATTATGCGGCGGCGCTAGTATTGCAGGACCGGCTCTATCCGCTCCACGACGCGCTGTTCAGCGATTCGAGTCCCGGGCCGACGAAGTACGCGCTTGAGCGCCTCGGCCGAATGAGCATCGCCACCCGGCTGCCGATCACCCCTCCGTCGCCGGCGTCGCGCGCCCGTGTCGATGCGGCGCTCGCCCACGCTGGGCTCGTCTGATGGCGCGGTCTCACGTCAACACCGGGATCAAGGCGAAGATCGTCGCCGAGAACCGCAAGGCACGCTACGAATTCTTCATTGACGAGGTCGTCGAGGCCGGGATCGCGCTCGCCGGGACCGAGGTCAAGGCGCTGCGCCAGGGCGAGGGGTCGATCGCCGAATCGTACGCCGAATTGAAGGACGGCCAGATGTGGCTGGTCAACGCCAACATTCCCGAGTTTAGCCACGGCAACCGCAACAACCACGAGCCCAAGCGCCCGCGTAAGTTGCTGATGCACGCCAAGCAGATCAGCAAGTTCAACGGCGCGGTAACGCGACAGGGGATGACGGTCATCCCGCTGATGATCTATTTCAACGACCGCGGCCGCGCCAAGGTCGAACTCGCGCTGGCCAAGGGCAAGAAGCTCCACGACAAGCGCGAGACCGAGAAGACCCGCGACTGGAAGCGCGACGCGGCGCGGATCATGCGCGAGCGGGGGTGACCATGAGCGACGACGATATCACCGCCGAGCCCGGTTTCCGCGACAAGCTCGTCGCGTCGAAACAGGCATGGGCGCGCGCCGGACGGCTGCTGACGGGACACGACGCCGATCCCGCGACCGACCGCCTGCCGCCGGGGCAGCGTCTCGTCGAGAACTGGCCGGTACTCGATCTCGGCATCCAGCCTGACGTCCCGCGCGACCAATGGGAGCTGACGGTCGGCGGCCTCGTCGAGAATCCGGTGACGTGGGACTTCGCCGCGCTGCTTGCCGAGCCGCAGTTCGAGGATACGTCCGACATCCACTGCGTGACGTCGTGGTCGCGCTACGACAACCGCTGGCAGGGTGTCTCGACGCGGCACCTCCTCGATGTCGTCCGGCCAAAGCCCGAAGCCGCGCACGTCATCCTCCACGGCTACGACGGCTATGTTACCAACCTGCGCCTCGCCGATTTCGTCGATGACGACTGCCTGCTCGCGCATAGCCACGACGGTGAGCCGATCACCCGCGAGCATGGCGGCCCGGTCCGGATGGTGATCCCGCGTTACTATTTGTGGAAGTCGGCGAAGTGGCTCAAGGCGATCGAATTCGTCGCCGCCGACCATCCCGGATTCTGGGAAACACGCGGCTATCACAACGTCGCCGACCCCTGGCTGGAACAACGCTATAGCTGATTATCCCCCTCCGTTCAGCATCGGCGCGACGCGAGGCGCGATCGGTGTGATGAACATCCTGCCGCTCGGGCTGGCGCTGCTCGACGGCGGCGGCCAGTGCGTCCGGACGAACGCGGTGTTCGACGAAACCGTCGGCACCGACTGCACGACGGGCGACGGTATTCTTGCGCTCGCGGTGAAGGATGACCGGGCGCAACTCGCCAGGGCAATCGTCCAGGTCCTCGACGGGACGCGCGACGGCAAGGAAGTTCGGCTACGCCTTGCGGCGCGGCCCGACGAAACGGTCGTCGTGACGCTTGCGCCGGCGCCCGGGAACTGGGGGTTCGCCGCGCTGATCGCGGTGCGGGATATCCGCGAGCAGGTCCGCCTCGAACAACAGGTTGCGCAGGCAACGAAGATGCAGGCGGTCGGCCAGCTCGCTGGCGGCATCGCGCACGACTTCAACAACATCCTCACCGCGATCCTCGGCCTGTGCGACCAGCTTCTCGATCGCCATCCCGAGGGCACTCCCGACTTCGACGACATCGACCAGGTTCGGCAAAACGGCAATCGCGCCGCCAACCTCGTTCGCCAGCTACTTGCCTTCGCCCGCCAGCAGACGCTGCGACCACAGGTGCTCGACGTTGCCGGTGTGATCGACGGTTTGCAGCCATTGCTGAGCCGGCTGATCGGGCCCGACGTCGAGCTGATCGTGCGCAACCATGGCGGCGCGGGGGCGGTCCGCGCCGACCCCGGCCAGCTCGAGCAGGTGCTGGTCAACCTGTCGGTCAATGCGCGCGACGCGATGGCGGCAAAGGGGCGCTTGACGATCGCGACGCGCGGCATCCTCGCCGCCGATGTCCCGGCGCTGGGTCACCGGATCATCCCGACGATCGATCTCGTCGCGATCACGGTCAGCGATACCGGCACCGGCATTCCACCCGAAATCGCCGCCAAGATCTTCGAGCCGTTCTTCACGACCAAGCCGGTTGGGCAGGGGACCGGCCTCGGGCTGTCGACAGTCTACGGCATCGTCAAGCAGACCGGCGGCTTCGTCTTCGCTGAGCCGGTGGCCGAGGGGGGAACGTGTTTCGTCGTCTACCTCCCGGCCAGCGAAGCACCGCCGGCCGCGCCAGCAGCTCAGTCCGCGCTGAAGCGGCCCGAATTGATCGGGACCGTGCTCCTCGTCGAAGACGATCGCGCGGTCCGCCTCGTCGTCGAGCGCGCCCTCCGCCGCCACGGCCTCGGGGTCATCGCGGTCGAGGACCCAACGGTCGCGCTCGAGATGATCGAGCAGGACGAAACCCTGATCGACCTCCTCGTCTCCGACGTCGTGATGCCTGGAATGGATGGAGTTGATCTCGTCCGTCGGGCGCGAGCCCGCTGCCCGACGCTGCCAGTCGTCTTGATGTCGGGCTATGCCGAGCCGCCGCAGCGCCGCGCGCTCGTCCGTGCCGGGGTGGTGTTCCTGCCGAAACCATTTGCGGTCGACGATCTGCTCGATGCTGTCCATGCCGCACTTGCCGCAGTCCCGCTTGACATGACCTTGCTGTCTTCTATCGGTGATTAGTGTGGCCAGTTCCCCAGTATCGCAATGACCAATGTATCGCAGGGCCCTTCGAAGGCGATTGTACCGCGCCGAGTACTCATCGTCGAAGACGAGATACTGATCGCCATGGTGCTGGAGGACGTGCTCGAGATGCTCGGGCATACGGTCGTCGGCAGCCCGTCGACCTATGCCGAAGCCGAGTCGGCGATCGCCGCGGGCGGGTTCGATCTCGCCATCCTCGACGTTAATCTCGGCAACGATCCGGTTTTCCCGCTTGCCGACAAGCTGCGTTGTGCCGGCACCGCGATCATCTTCGCGACCGGGTCGCATCCCGACTCCTTGCCGGTGCAGTTCGCCGGCGTGCCGGTCCTCGAGAAGCCTTATGCGGTGCAGGCCGTCGAGACGGCATTGGGCGAACTCGCATAGTTCTTGGCTTGTTCTCGTAGAACAGAACTGGTACGACCGTCCTCTGGACACGGCAGGAGACGGGTGATGGCGGCGGCATTGAAAGTGGTTGGGGGCGACATGGACAAGGCAAAGGCGCTGGAAGCAGCGCTGGCACAGATCGATCGCGCCTTCGGCAAGGGCTCGGTGATGAAGCTCGGCTCGCGCGCGACGATGGAGATCGAAAGCAGCCCGACTGGGTCGCTCGGGCTCGATATCGCTCTGGGCATCGGCGGCCTGCCGCGTGGCCGGGTCATCGAGATCTATGGTCCCGAAAGCTCGGGCAAGACGACACTTGCTTTGCACGCGATCGCCGAGGCGCAGAAGAATGGCGGGACCGCTGCCTTCGTCGATGCCGAGCACGCGCTCGACCCGGCCTATGCCAAGAAGCTCGGCGTCAACATCGACGAACTGATCGTGTCGCAGCCCGACACCGGCGAGCAGGCGCTCGAGATCGTCGACACGCTCGTCCGGTCAAATGCGATCGACGTGCTGGTGATCGACTCGGTTGCGGCCCTTGTGCCCCGCGCCGAGATCGAAGGCGAGATGGGCGATAGCCACGTCGGCCTCCAGGCGCGACTGATGAGCCAGTCGCTGCGCAAGCTGACCGGGTCGATCAGCCGCTCGCGCTGCATCGTCATCTTTATCAATCAGCTGCGGATGAAGATCGGCGTGATGTACGGCAATCCGGAGACGACGACTGGCGGCAACGCGCTCAAGTTCTACGCCAGTGTCCGCCTCGATATCCGGCGGACTGGGCAGATCAAGGATCGCGACGAGGTCGTCGGCAACACGACCCGGGTCAAGGTCGTCAAGAACAAGGTGTCGCCGCCGTTCAAGCAGGTCGAGTTCGACATCATGTACGGCGAGGGCATTTCCAAGATCGGCGAAATCCTCGACCTCGGCGTCAAAGCGGGTGTCGTCGAGAAATCGGGTGCGTGGTTCAGCTATGACTCGATCAGGATCGGCCAGGGCCGTGAAAACTCGAAGAAGTTCCTCAAGGAAAACCCCGATATTCGCGACCGCATCGAGAAGGCGGTCCGCGACAATGCCGCCGGGATCGGCGAGGCACTGATGGTCGGACCGTCGAGCGACGACGACGCCGGCGACGACGAGATGTGATCGGCGAGGCGAGCGGGCGCTGCTTGAGAAGCACGGCCCGCTCGCCTAAGTTCGGTTCATGATCACAACCAACGAAATCCGGCGCTCGTTTCTCGACTATTTCGGTAACACCGGACATCGCATCGTGCCGTCGGCGCCGCTCGTGCCGCAGAATGATCCGACGCTGATGTTCGTCAATGCCGGCATGGTGCCGTTCAAGAATGTCTTCACCGGCCAGGATCGCCGGCCTTACATCACCGCGACGTCGGCGCAGAAATGCGTCCGGGCCGGCGGTAAGCACAACGATCTCGACAATGTCGGCTACACCGCTCGCCATCACACCTTCTTCGAAATGCTCGGCAATTTCTCGTTCGGCGACTATTTCAAGGCGCAGGCGATCGAGCATGCGTGGACGCTGCTGACGCGAGACTGGAACATCGATCCGGACCGGTTGACGGTCACGGTCTATCACACCGACGACGAGGCGTTCGACCTGTGGAAGCGTATCGCCGGGCTTCCCGACCATCGCATCATCCGTATCGCGACCAGCGACAACTTCTGGTCGATGGGCGACACCGGACCGTGCGGCCCGTGCAGCGAGATTTTCTTCGATCACGGCGCGCATATCCCCGGAGGACGTCCGGGATCGCCCGACGAGGACGGCGACCGCTTCGTCGAGATCTGGAATCTCGTCTTCATGCAATACGAGCAGGTCGATGCGGCGACGCGTCTCGATCTGCCGCGGCCGTCGATCGATACCGGCATGGGTCTCGAACGGATTGCCGCGGTCCTGCAGGGCGTCCACGACAATTACGATACCGACACCTTCCGCAACCTGATCGACGCCAGCCGCGACCTGATCGGCCGTGATACCGGGACGCAGTCCGCGACCCCGGAAAGCCGTGTTTCGCACAGGGTCATTGCCGACCATCTCCGCGCCAGCTGCTTTCTTATCGCGGATGGCGTGCTGCCCGCTGCCGACGGACGCGGTTATGTCCTGCGCCGGATCATGCGCCGGGCGATGCGCCATGCCCAGTTGCTCGGCGCGCGCGATCCACTGATGTACCGGCTGGTCCCGGCGCTGGTCGCCGAGATGGGCGTCGCCTGCCCCGAACTGATCCGCGCCCAGCCGTTGATCGAAGCGACGCTCAACCTTGAGGAAACGCGTTTCCGCTCGACGCTGAGCAACGGCCTTCGCCTGCTTGGCGAGGCGACTGCGACGCTTCATCGCGGCGACACGCTCCCCGGGGCAGTCGCGTTCAAGCTTTATGACACCTTCGGCTTTCCCTACGACCTGACCGAGGACGCACTGCGGGCGCAGGAGATCGTCGTCGACCGCGCCGGCTTCGACGCGGCGATGGCCGAGCAGCGCCGCGCCGCGCGCGCAGCGTGGACAGGCTCGGGCCAGACGGCATCGGCGACCGAGTGGTTCGATATCCTCGACGAGTGCGGCGCGACCGAATTCACCGGCTATTCCAGCGACTCCGCCCAAGGGCAGGTCGTGGCGATCGTCAAGGACGGGGTGCGCGTAGCTTCGGCTGCCGCTGGGGATCGTGTCGCGGTCGTGACGAACCAGACGCCCTTCTACGCTGAATCGGGCGGTCAGGCTGGCGACGCTGGGACTATCAGCAACGACACGTTGCAGTTGGCGGTCGACGATACCGCGAAGCAGCTTGGCAAGCTGCACGTTCACCTCGGAACTGTCGCGACCGGTTCGGTTGCGGTTGGCGATACGGTGACGATGGCGATCGATAACGACCGTCGCGCCCAGCTCCGCGCCAATCACTCGGCGACACATTTGCTGCATGCGGCATTGCGTCAGCGTCTTGGCGAACATGTCACGCAAAAGGGATCGCTGGTTGCGCCCGACCGCCTGCGCTTCGACTTCAGTCAGGCCCGCGCCTTGACCCGCGATGAGATCAATTGGGTCGAGGCCGACGTCAATCGGCATATCCGCGAGAACACTCCGGTGTCGACGCGGCTGATGTCACCTGACGCAGCGATTGCTGCAGGGGCGATGGCGCTGTTCGGCGAGAAATACGGCGATGAAGTCCGTGTCCTCAGCATGGGGCTGGCCGGCGAGAGCAATTTCTCGACCGAGCTTTGCGGCGGCACGCACGTTGCCGCACTCGGTGAGATCGGCCTGTTCAAGATCATCAGTGAAGGCGCGGTCGCCAGCGGCGTCCGGCGGATCGAGGCGCTGACCGGCGAAGCGGCGCGCGTCTTCCTCACCGAACAGGAAAATGAGCTTAAGGCTGCGGCGACAATCCTGAAGTCGCGTCCCGACGAGGTCTCGACGCGGATCGCGGCGTTGATCGACGACCGTCGGCGTCTCGAGCGTGAACTCGCCGATGCGCGGCGCTCTGCGGCCCTCGGCGGCGGCAAGTCCGACAGCGCGGCAGCGGAGAAGATCGGCGGCACCGGTTTCGTCGGTCAGGTCATTCCCGGGTTAGACGCCAAGAACCTGCGCGGCCTCGTCGACGACGCCAAGAAGCAGGTCGGCAGCGGCATTGTCGTCCTCGTCGCGGTCAACGATGGGCGGGCAACGGTCGCGGTGGGTGTCACCGACGACCAAGTGTCGCGCTACAATGCCGTCGATCTCGTCAAGATCGCGGCGGCTGCAGTCGGCGGCCAGGGAGGTGGCGGCCGTCCCGACATGGCGCAGGCAGGGGGGCCGGATGGCGCTCATGCCGACGCCGCAATCGACGCGGTCCGCGCGGTGCTGACAGGAATGGCGGCGGCGGCTTAAAGCCTCGCGGCGATCACGGCGAAGCCAAGCGTCGCCGCCGCTGCGAGCCATAAGGCGCCGAGCCCGAGCATCGGGAAGACCATGGCTCCGGCGACGGCGCCGCTGACGAGGCCGAGCCACAGCAGCAAATATGGGGCCCAGGCAAAACGGTCGCCGCCGATCAGGGTCGCTGTCAGGCGCTGGCCGAGCTTTACCAGGGTTCCGGTCATGTACGTCAGCCCGACGACTTCGCCATCGCGCTCGAACACCGCGTTTTCCGCTCCCATCGCAAGGACCATCGCGATGATCGCCCCGGAGGTAAGCCCGGCCTGACCCAAAGCGGCAGCTGCTGTGAGAAGCACGGAAACGAACACCAGCACCAGTTGCGCACGGCGGCCCTTGGCGCGGATGCCGACGTACGAGCCTGCGACGACTCCGATGACGAAAGTTGCGATCAGTCCGCCAGCGAGCGGACCGGCCGATGTGCCGGTCGCGATCCCGATCGCCAGCCGTGTCGAATTTCCGCTCATGAACGACGTGAAGAAGCCGCCGAGGGTGAGAAACCCGATCGCATCGACGTAGCCCGCAATCGCCGCCAGCGCCGCGGCAAGGAGGCGACTACGCCGATCGAAGCGGTTCAAGGCAGCCGGGCTAACATCGTCCCCACCTTCCGGTCACGCTCGATGCAGCCACATGTCGTCTTTGCGCCGCCCGCCGCTGCACCCGCGACGAACGGCGCCGAGCGCCTTAGCTAAGGGGCGACCGTGCTGCCCGATGTGGCCATCGCTGCGTCGAGGTTCTTGCGGACTGCTTCGAAGAACTGCTCGGTCGTCATCCACGCCTGGTCGGGACCGATCAGGATCGCGAGGTCCTTGGTCATCGCGCCGGCTTCGACGGTCTCGACGCAGACGCGCTCGAGGGTTTCAGCGAAATGCGTGACTTCGGGGGTGTCATCGAGCTTGCCGCGATGCTTGAGGCCACCGGTCCAGGCGAAGATCGACGCGATCGGGTTGGTCGAGGTCGGCTTGCCCTGCTGATGCATCCGATAGTGGCGCGTGACGGTGCCGTGCGCCGCCTCGGCCTCGACGGTCTGGGCGTCGGGGGTGAGCAGGACGCTGGTCATCAGGCCGAGCGAACCGAAGCCCTGCGCGACCATGTCCGACTGGACGTCGCCGTCGTAGTTCTTGCACGCCCAGATGAAGTTGCCCGACCATTTGAGTGCCGAGGCGACGAGGTCGTCGATCAGGCGATGTTCGTAGACGATGCCAAGCTTGACGTACTTGTCCTTGAATTCGCTGAGATAGATTTCCTCGAACAAGTCCTTGAAGCGGCCGTCATAGGCCTTGAGAATGGTGTTCTTGGTCGACAGATAAACCGGCCATTTGCGCGCGATGCCGTAGGCGAGGCAGGCGCGGGCAAAGTCGCGGATTGAATCGTCGAGGTTGTACATGCCCATCGCGACGCCAGCGCTGGGGTATTGGAAGACCTCGTGCTCGATGACCTGGCCGTCTTCGCCGGTGAACTTCATCACCAGTGTGCCGGGGCCGGGGACGAGGAAGTCGGTCGCGCGATACTGGTCGCCGAAAGCATGGCGGCCGACGACGATCGGACTCGTCCAGCCGGGAACCAGGCGGGGCACCGACGGGATAACAATCGGCTCGCGGAAGACGACACCGCCGAGGATATTGCGGATCGTGCCGTTGGGCGACTTCCACATCTTCTTGAGGCCGAACTCGGCGACGCGCGCCTCATCGGGGGTAATCGTCGCGCATTTGACGCCAACGCCGTGCTGCTTGATCGCGTTCGCCGACTGGACGGTGACGCGGTCGTCGGTCGCATCGCGGTTCTCGATCGACAGGTCGAAATAGATCAGGTCGACGTCGAGATACGGCAGGATCAGCTGCTCGCGGATCCATTGCCAGATGATCCGGGTCATCTCGTCGCCGTCGAGCTCGACGACCGGGTTCTTTACCTTGATCTTTGGCATAGCGTCCTCGTTCTGGTCGGCACCGTGTAGGGGGCTTGCGCGGCGCGGGTCAACGGTCGAGGCGTGCAGCGAGACCATTGAGGTCGACCACCTCGACCAGCGCGAACAGCCCGGGATAGGCGTAACCGGAGCGATCGAGGTGGCCGAGCAGGTCGAGGAATGGTTTCCAGAACGCGCCGCCGAGAAGAAAGATCGGCTTCGCGTGGAGGCCGAGGTTCCGCCACGTCATGATTTCGAACAGTTCGTCCATCGTGCCGATGCCGCCGGGCAGGACGACGACAGCGTCGGACCTGGCGAACATCAGCGCCTTGCGCTCGTGCAGGGTCGCGGTGACGACCAGTTCGGACAGGCCCGGCTGCGCGACTTCGCGCGCCTCGAGCGTCTCTGGAATGATGCCGACGACGTGCGATCCGCCCGCCAGCGCCGCTCGCGCCGCGATCCCCATCAAGCCGAAGGTGCCGCCGCCATAGACCAAAGTCAGTGAGCGATCGGCGCAGAACCTGCCGAAATCGTCGGCAAGGACGGCTGCGGAGGGGTCGACCCCGGGCTTCGAGCCGCAAAACAGACAGAGTGAAGCAATGGCCATCGCGCCGCTTAGCAAGTGGCGGGGTCGTTGTCAGCGCGCTCGCTTCGGCCTAGGTGTGGTACATGCTTACGACAGAGACGTCGAACCTGCCGGCGACGGCGAAATATCATTTACCGCCGATGCACCCGGAGGGACGCAAGTTCGTCGGGGCGGCGGCGTTCGTGACGATGCTGCTCGGCTTCGCGCTGCATTGGACGACCGGCGGCTGGCTGATGGCGGGCGTGACGGCGTGGGTTGCTTTGTTCTTCCGCGATCCCGAGCGGACGACGCCGACAGGCGAGGGCCTCATCATTTCCCCCGCCGACGGGATGGTCTGCATGGTCGGCGACGTCGTCATCCCGCGGCAGCTCGACGGCGAAGGCGGTGTCGGCGCGGTCACGCTCAAGCGCGTGTCGGTGTTCATGAACGTCTTCGACGTCCACATTAACCGGACGCCGGTCAGCGGCACGATCCGCCGCGTCACCTATGTGCCCGGCAAGTTCCTCAATGCCGACCTCGACAAGGCATCGGAAGACAACGAGCGCCAGTATTTCATCGTCGAAACCGTCGACGGGACGCGGGTCGGCTTCACCCAGATCGCCGGGCTTGTCGCGCGGCGGATCATGCGCTTCGTCCAGCCGGGCGACTCGGTCGTCGCCGGCCAGCGGGTCGGGTTGATTCGCTTCGGCAGCCGGGTCGATGTCTATCTTCCCGCCGATTATGCCTGCCAGGTGTTGCCGGGGCAGCGCTGCGTCGCTGGAGAGACGGTGCTCGCGCGTCGCGACATCGCCGAAGTCACCAGTGGCGTCACGCAATGATGCCGAGGCGACGTTGAGGGCGCTGCATTGATCGAACCCCGCCGTTTTGGCCGGGTCATTCCGATCCGGGCACTGATTCCGAACGCGGTTACCGTGCTGGCCTTGTGCTTCGGGCTGACCGGGGTACGCTTCGGCATCGCCGGTGAATGGGACAAGGCCGTCGCTGCGGTCGTCGTCGCCGGGGTGCTCGACGGGATCGACGGACGGATCGCGCGGCTGCTTAAGGGCACCAGCCGGTTCGGCGCCGAGCTTGACTCGCTGTCCGACGTCATCGCCTTCGGGGTCGCGCCGGCGTTGATCATGTATCTGTGGGCGCTCCAGTTCCTGCCGGCGTTCGGCTGGATCGTCGCGCTGGCGCATGCCGTGACGTGCGCGTTGCGCCTCGCGCGGTTCAATGCCGGGATCGGTGCGACCGATCCGGTGGTCAAGCGCGCGGGCTATCTCATCGGGGTCCCGGCTCCGGTCGGTGCCGGCCTGGCGCTCAGCCCGATCTTCGTCTGGTTATGGCTCGGGCCGTGGCTTGCGGCGCTGTCGCCGACCGATCCGCAACTCGCCTTGTACGTCCGCGCCGGTATCAGCGCCGTGGTCATGGTCGCCGTCGCGGTGATGATGGCGTCGAGTCTGCCGACCTTCAGTTGGGGATCGACCCGGCTGCGCCCCGAATGGCGACTGGTTGCGCTCCTCGGGGTCGGGCTTTTTGCCGGCGCGTTGTTCACCGTGCCGTGGATGACGTTGTCGTTGATCAGTCTTGCCTATGCCGCGTCGATCCCGTTCGGCCTGCGCGCCGCCCGTCGGGTCAGGCGGCCACCGCTCGCAGCGTCGTCGCCGACGCCTTGAAGCCCGACTCGAGCGGGTCGCCGCGAAGTGCTTCAGCGATCGCGACGCGCGACCGGACGAACCCGGTGACGATGCCCGCGAGCAAACCGACGATCAGTCCCGAATTGACGATCGAACAAACCAAAACCGCGATCATTGCCCAAGCCCTCCATTAGGCTCGCAATGTTCTTCATATGTTCTGTCGTGTCAAGCGGGTTTGCCGCGGCACCTGCGCACTGTTAGCCTCAAGGCAACGACGGGGAGACGTTCGATGATCGGCGCAATGCAGGATTGGCCGCTACTGGTCGGGCGGCTGATCGATCATGCTGCGGTCAACCATCCAGCCCGCGAGATCGTCAGCCTGCTCGTCGAGGGCGAAGAGCATCGCACGACCTGGTCCGAGGCACGCGACCGCGCACGCCGTCTTGCTTCCGCGCTGGCCGGGCTCGCCATGCGCCCCGACGACCGCATCGCGACCCTAGCTTGGAACACCCACCGCCACGTCGAATGCCTCTACGGCATCGCCGGGATGGGCGGCGTCGCGCACACGATCAACCCGCGGCTGTTCGAGGACCAGATCGTCTTCATCGCCAATCACGCCGAAGATCGCGTCCTGCTGTTCGATCTGAGTTTCACTGCGCTGGTCGAGCGGATCGCGCCGCGGCTCGAGACTATCGAGCATTTCGTCGTCCTGACCGACCGCGCGCACATGCCCGAGTCGAGCCTCGACCTGCTGTGCTATGAGGAGCTTGTCGCCGCCGCCGACCCCGACTTCGCCTGGGTCCCGCGCGACGAGAATGCGCCGGCCGGGCTGTGCTACACCAGCGGCACGACGGGCAATCCCAAGGGCGTGCTGTACAGCCACCGCTCGACCGTCCTCCACGCAATGGCGGCGTGCACCGCGGACGCCTTCGCGATCGGCGCTCGGACGGTCGTGCTGCCGGTGTCGCCGATCTATCATGCCAGCGCGTGGAGCATCCCCTACGCCTCGGCGCTTGCCGGGGCGAAGCTGGTGCTGGCCGGGCCGCACTTCGACGGCGGGACGCTGCAGCGGCTGATAGTCGTCGAGGATGTCGACTTCGCCCTGGCGGTGCCGACGATCTGGCTGTCCTTGTTGCACCACCTTGACGCGACCGGCGGCGACCTCGGCAAGCTCAAGCGCCTCGCGATCGGCGGGTCGGCGGTGCCGCGGTCGATGATCGAGGCGTTCGCTGCGCGCGGGGTCACCGTCAGCCATCTGTGGGGGATGACCGAGATGTCGCCCGTCGGCAGCATCGGCGCGCCGACCCCCGAGATCGTCGCCGAGGGCGCCGAGGCCGACCTTGCCGCACGCATAAAGCAGGGGCGCGCGCTGTTCGGGGTCGAGATGAAGATCGTCGACGACTCCGGGGCCGAGTGCCCGCGCGACGGGGCGAGCTTCGGCCGGCTGCTCGTGCGCGGCCCGTGGACCGTCGCGACGTACTTCCGTGGTGACGGCGGGCAGGTGACCGACGCCGAGGGCTGGTTCGACACCGGCGACATCGCGACGATCGACCGCTTCGGCTACATGGCGATCGTCGACCGGTCGAAAGATGTGATCAAATCTGGCGGCGAGTGGATCAGCTCGATCGAGCTCGAGAACGCCGCGGTCGGCTGCCCAGGAGTGCTCGAGGCGGCGGTGATCGGCGTGCCGCACCCGAAGTGGGACGAGCGCCCGCTGCTGATCGTCGTCCGCAAGCCGGGGGCGAGCGTGACCCGCGCCGACATGCTGGCGTATTTGACCGGGCGGATCGCCAAGTGGTGGATGCCCGACGACGTCGTCTTCGTCGACGAACTGCCGCACACCGCGACGGGCAAGCTGCTCAAGACCGCGCTTCGCGAGCAGTTTCGGGGGCATGTCCTCGCGGCGTGATCCCGCCGCTTCGCGGGGGCGATGACCCGCCTTTTATCGCGCGAAACGACGGACTTCAGCTATTTGGCTCTGCCCGGCTTTGCGGATCGACGCTGCCTGTGTAGCAAGGCGCGTCAATGTCCAGTACGCCCCCCTTCGTTCTCGGACTCGATTTTGGCACCACCAATTCGGTAGCGGCGGCGGCGCGCGGCGGCGAGTCGAGCCTCGTCATGCTCGATGCGCCCGCAGGTCCCGAGGCGGTGTTCCGGTCGGCGCTGTGCTTCTGGGAGGACGAGGCGGTTCGCGGCGGGATCGCGAGCGAGGGCGGTCCGTATGCGATCGCCGAATACCTCGAGTTTCCCTCGGCGAGCCGCTTCATCCAGTCGTTCAAGTCGGTCGCCGCGAGCGCAAGCTTCGATCAAGCGACGATCTTCGACCGCCGGTTCAAGTTTGAAGACCTGGGCCGGCTGTTCCTCGACAAGATGTCCGCGCGCGCCGGCGGAGCGCTGTCGGGGCCGGCGCGCGTCGTTGTCGGGCGGCCGGTGATCTACGCCGGAGCCGCACCCGACGGAGACCTCGCCCGGCGGCGCTACGATGCGATGTTCGCCAACTTCGGGGCGACGCTGCACTATGTCTATGAGCCGCTCGGGGCCGCGTTCAGCTATGCGTCGCGCATCACCGAGCCGGCAACGGTCCTCGTTGCCGATTTCGGCGGAGGCACCAGCGACTTTTCCGTTGTCCAGATCGAAGCGCCGGGCGCGCCGCAGCGGTGCATTCCGCTCGGCCATGCCGGTGTCGGTATCGCCGGCGACCGCTTCGATGCACGGATCGTCGAGCAACTAGTCATGCCCTTGCTCGGCAAGGGCGGCTTCTACCGCTCGTTCGGCAAGCAGCTCGAAATTCCCAACGGCTATTTCAACGACTTCGCCGACTGGTCGCGGCTGGCGCTGATGCGGAACCGGCGGACCCTTGCTGAACTCGAAGCGCTGCGCCGGTCGTCGCTCGACCCCGACGCAATCGCCCGCATGATCGCGATCATCGACCAGGAGCTGGGCTTTCGGCTTCACGAGGCGGTGGGCCGGGTGAAGCGCGACCTGTCGGCATCGACCGCAGCCTGTTTTCGCTTCAGCAGCGCAGGCCTGACGATCGAGGCGGAGGTGACGCGCACGGACTTAGAATCGTGGATTGCCCCCGAAATCCGGCAAATCGAGGCCGCGATCGACCGGGCGCTGGTCATGGCTGAAACCGACCCCAGCGCGATCGACCAGATATTCCTCACCGGCGGGACGTCGCTGACGCCGCGGATCATCCGGCTGTTCGAGGAGCGCTTCGGTGGCGATCGTATCGCCACGGGCGGCGAATTGACGTCGATCGCGCATGGTCTCGCGTTGATCGGCGAGCAGGATGACCTGGCTGCATGGGCGGCTTGAGGAGGCGACTCGCTTTTGTCCGGAGGCCCGGCATCAGAATAACCCCAGCTGCTTCGGCCCGGGGACGTCGAACAGGTCGGTGCGCAGCGAGGGTCGCGGGGAGTTGAGCCCGAGGCGCGCCTTGGCCAGCGCGACGCGGCGGTGGAGGAGCGCGGCGTAGGGGCCGGTTCCCTTCATCCGCGTGCCGAAGCCGGCATCGTTATCGCGCCCCTCGCGCATCGACTGAATCAGCGACATCGCGTGCGCGGCGCGGCCGGGATGATGCGTGTCGAGCCAGTGGCGGAATAGCGGGGCAACCTCGTTTGGCAGGCGGACCGGACGCGCGAAGGCGCCGACCGCACCGGCGGCAGCAGCGGCTTCGAGGATCGTCTCGATCTCGTGATCGGTGATCGCCGGGATGATCGGCGACACCGAGACATAGGTCGGCACACCGGCTGCGCTCAGCGCCGCGATCGCTGAGAGGCGCCGCGCCGGGGTGGCTGCGCGTGGCTCCAGCGTGCGCGCGATCGCGCGGTCGAGGCTCGTCACCGAGATCACCACCGCGACGAGATTGTCGGCGGCGAGGCTGGTCAGGATGTCGAGGTCGGCGACGACGCGGTCGGACTTGGTCGTGATCGACACCGGGTGGTTGAACGCGCGCAGGACTTCGAGCAACCCGCGGGTAATCCGATGCGTCGCCTCGATCGGCTGGTACGGGTCGGTGTTGGTCCCCATCGCCAGCACCGCGGGCGCATACCCCTTGCGGCTGAGCTCCTTGCGGAGGAGCGCGGGGGCAGTCGGCTTGGCGAACAGCCGCGATTCGAAATCGAGCCCCGGCGACAGGCCGAGATAGGCGTGGGTCGGGCGGGCGAAGCAATAGATGCAGCCGTGCTCGCAGCCACGGTAGGCGTTGACCGAGCGGTCGAACGGGATGTCGGGCGAGACATTCCGGGTGATGATCGTCCGGGGCGTCTCGATCGTTACGGTCGTCCGCAGCGGCGGCGCTCCGTCGTCGATGACGGCCTGATCGTCGAGCCAGTCGAGATCGACCTCGCGTCCGGGTTCGTCGAAGCGTGCCGACGGCGCGTTGCTCGGCGCGCCACGACCGCGAACGTGCGCGAGAACAGCCATTTCGCGTTTCTAGCAGATCAACGAGAACAGATAAAGAACGATTAGATCAGCATGTCGCTCACCGCACGTCGGGCCGAGAACGGCATCGGCGGCGCATGGCCGAAGCGCATCACGATATCGGGGCGCTGTGCGGGCACACCGATCAGTGCCGCGAGCGCCGGGCGCAAGTGCGGCACCTCGACGGGCTGGTTGACGAACGCCGTAGCGAGGCCGAGCGCAGTCGCCTGGAGAGCGAATCGCTGGACCGCGTGACCGACCGCGACCCAGTGCGCGGGATCGGCGCGCGCGCCAGTGAAGACGGCGATTCCGGCCGACGAGCGCAATTGCCGGGCATAGCGATCGTTGTCGGCCGTGACATCGAACACGCGGTCGTAGAGCCACGGCCCTGCCCAGGCGGGAACGATCGGGCTGCCCGACGCTGCGCTGAACAATCCGTCGCGCGTCGCGAGCGCCTGCTGCGGGTTGAAGCGGATCCACGACTTCAGCTCGCGGACGAACGCGGCATTACCTTGCTGGGCCGTGTTCCCTGCGACGACGAGGTCGATCACCTGCCCGACATGCGCCCGGTCGGTGATCAGCGCCAACGCGACGCCCGGGACACCGGCAGCGGCTGCGAGTGTCGCGAGATCGATCGGGGAGACGCTACGCCCCTCATAATCGCTGCGGTTCGACTGGCGGTGCGGGATCGCATCGTACAGCGGCGAGGGCATAGCGCGTTGCGACGCGGCCGCGAACCGGATCGACTGCGACGCCGGATCGAACACGGCCACTCCGGAGCGTTCGTGCGCGGCGGCAGCGAGCATCAAATTCTCGGCGGCGGCCCCGAGCGCAACGAAGAGGTGGTGATCATCGGGATCAACCACCGGCGTCCGGCGCGCCGGATCTGGCAGGATCGTGATCGCGTCGCGCTCGACCCGAAAGCGCCAGGGTTGGGTGTTGTGGCCATTCGGCGCGAGGGTGGCGAAGCGGATCAGCTCGGCCGCCCCCGGGTCGGCAGCGAGCGCGGACCGGGTCTCGATCATCGCCGCATCGTAATCGACCATCGATGTCAGATGGCCGTAGCCGACCCCGCTCACGGCGCCAGCGACGAGCACGCCGCCTCCAGCCAGCATGAGCCGGCGGTTGATTGAGGCCATGTCGATGTCCCGGACGGTCGCGCGCCCGCAGGGGCTATGCGCGCCTTCGGAGCGATCGCGAAGCCTACCGCTCCATCAGCCGCGGCATCAGCTCGACGAAATTGCACGGGCGGTGGCGGCTATCGAGCTGGGTCGACAGGATTCCCTCCCACGCGTCGCGGACCGCGCCGGTCGATCCGGGCAGCGCAAAGATATAGGTGCCGCGCGCAACCCCGGCGGTGGCACGCGACTGGACGGTCGAGGTGCCGATGGTCTTGTAGCTCAGCCAGCGGAACAGCTCTCCGAAGCCAGGGATCTCCTTGTCCCACACCATTGCCAGTGCCTCCGGAGTGACGTCGCGGCCGGTGACGCCGGTGCCGCCGGTGGTGATGATGCAGTCGATCTCCGGTTCCGCGATCCACGTCTCGAACTGCGCGACGAGCGCGGGGACGTCGTCGCGCACGATCTCGCGCGACGCAAGGACGTGCCCCGCCTCAGTCAGCAGCGCCGCGAGCGTGTCGCCGGAGCGGTCGTCGGCGCGGGTGCGGGTGTCGGAGACGGTCAGCGTCGCGATGCGGACCGGGCGGAAGGGGAGGGTGAGGTCGATGGGCATGCGGTAAGCTTAGCACCGCCACGGCGCTGACTACAGCGAGCTAGCGATTACCGTCGTATCATCCGGGAGGATCGGCAGCGGGCGGGCGATCGGGAGCAGGGGCGCCGTGACCATCGGAACGCCGGCGACCGCAGTCGCTCCCGGCATGCCCGGGAAGCGCGGCCACAATCCGGCGGCGAGCGCATCGATCGACGGCGGCGCCTGCCCGGCGCGGAGCTGGTACATCCAGTAGTTGCGCAGCACGACCTCGACGTAGTGGCGCGTCTCGCGGAATGGGATCGACTCGATGAACAACAGCGGATCGCCGTTGTCGCGGACCGTCGCGTTCCACTTCTGCACCGACCCGGGTCCGGCGTTGTACGCGGCGATCACCTTGGGCAGCAGCCCGCCGGTGTAGCTCATGTCGCGCAGGTCCTCGAGGTAGCTCTGGCCGCACTCGATGTTGAACTCGGGGTCGGTCAGGTCGCGGGTGACGACCTGGACCTCGGTGCCGTCGGCCATCCGTGCGGCGACCTTCTTCGCGGTCGCCGGCATCAGCTGCATGATGCCCTTAGCGCCGGCCTTCGACGTCGCGCCGGTGACAAAGTTCGACTCCTGGAGAGCGTGGGCGAAGACCAGCCCGCGATCGACGCGCCAACCCTTTGCCGGCGTCCACGCCGGGTCGGGGTAGCGCGCCGACAACGGCGGATCGATCCCTTCCGGCGGGTGATGCGCGAGCCAGAACTGCGTCGCCGGCAGATTGAGCCGCGCCGCCAGCCGGAGCAACGCGGCGTAGTTGCCGGTGTCGGTGATCGTCGCGAGATACTTGAGCTCGCGGTCGGCGAGCCCGAGCTGTCCGATCTCGACCAGCGCGGCGGCGCGACGGGCGCCGGGGATCGCCGACAGGTGGTTCCAGTCGGCGGTGATGAAGTCGGGCTCGGCCCAGTCGAGCGGCTGGGCGAGGCCCAAGGTCCGCAGCGCGAGCATGCCGTAGAAGCTGTCGGGGCGGGATGCGGCGACTTTCAATCGCGCCGCGACCTTGTCGGGCTTGCCGCACGCGAGATACGCGCGCGCCGACCAAAAGGCCGCTGCCGGGGCGATATCCTCGCCGCCGAAGCGCGTGCCGACGAGATCGAACGCGGTCGCCGCCGCCGCGCAGTCGCCGCGGCGGAACGCGGCGAGCCCGGCGGTCCATGCGCCCAGCGACGACCATTCGCTGCTCCCAGTTGCGGCGGCGCGGCCCATGCGCTCGGCGGCGATGTCATCGCCCGCGCCGTAATAGCTCCACGCGGTGCGCTGCGCCCATTCAGCGGCGACGTCGGACGACAGTGCGCCACGCTGCGAGTCGAGAAACGCCTCCGCGTCGGCGTTGCGGTCGGCAGCGAGCAGCGGCTTGATCCGTGCGACTGCGGCATCATCGGTCGAGCCGGTCGAGAAGCTCGACTTCGGCGACATCGGCGGCTGGAAGCTGACCGTGCGGAGGAGGCGGCCGATCGGCAATGTCGGCATGTCGGGGCTGCGGACCGCGAGCGCGATCAACTTCGGCGCTTGCGGCAGGTCGGCGTTGGCGCTGAGCCACGCGGCAATGCCGTCGCCGCGGACCGAGCCGCGCGCGAGCATCATCTGCGCCTTGGCCGAGGCGTGAAGCGGGCCGTCGCCGAGCGCCGCTAGCTTAGCCTCGGCGGCGGAGTAACGCCCGGCGTCGATGTCAACGAAGATTGTATGGTAGGCGGTGCGCTGCGCAATCGTCAGCTGCTGCGGCACTCGGCGCTGCGCGGCAGTGATTCCAGCGTAACCGGTGACGGTGATGGTGTCGCCGGCCATGTCGGGCGCGGCGGGTTCGGCCGCTGCAGCAGTCAGCGGCAGCAACGCCGCAACGAGGGCGATCAGGCGCTTCATCGGTCGAGCCTTGCGCGGAAGGCACACAGGTCGGCCCATGCCAGCGCCTTGTGTCCCGGGTGGAGGAGAAGGTGCGCCGGCGCGAAGGTCGGCATCACGGCGATCCCGCCGTCGGTCATCTCGTGCCAGCGCCCACGCAGCCGGTTGATCCCGGCGGTCGACCCGGTCAGCGCGCTCGCCGCCGCCTGGCCGAGCGCGAGGATCGCGCGGGGGCGGGCGAGCTGGATCTGGCGGCGGAGGAACGGGGCGAAGGCGGCGACTTCGGCGGGGGTCGCGGCGCGGTCGGACGGCAGCGCGACGATGTTGGCGAGCATCGCGGTGTCGCGCCCGCGGCCGATGCTCAGCAGCATCTTGTCGAGCAGCGCCCCGGCGGCGTCGCCGAACACCCGGCCCGCGGCGGCATCAGCCATCGTCGGGCGCTCGCCGATGATCATGATCTCGCCCGCGCCGTCGGCGAACAGTGCGGCGGGGTAGGCCTCGGCCATCGCGGCGGCGAGTGCAGCCAGGCTGTCGACGTTGATCGCGACGGCTTCGCTGCGGGCGACGACCGGCGCGCTGATTACGGGAGCGGGAGCAGGCGCAACCGGGCCGACGTCGGACAGCCACGCAAAGGGCGTGTCGCCGACGACGGTATCGACACCTGCGTCGACCAGCCAGCCGAGCGCGGCGGCGATCTCGTGACGGCTTGTGATTGCCCCGTTCATCAACCGCCATTGTGCGGCATGCGCGGCACTGGTCAAGCGCGACCCGCCCCCGTATCTGACGAACGACACGAAATCAGCGACGTGCCGATGGGCCGGGGAAGATCATGAGCGACAATAAGACCCAAAGAGAGTCGATGCCATACGATGTCGTTATCGTCGGCGGCGGTCCGGCGGGACTGTCGGCGGCGATCCGGGTCAAGCAGGCAGCGGCGGAAAAGGGCATCGAGGTGTCGGTCTGCGTCCTCGAGAAGGGGGCCGAGATCGGCGCGCATATCCTGTCGGGGGCGGTCGTCGACCCGCGCGCGCTCGACGAGCTGCTGCCGAACTGGAAGGACCTCGACAGCCCGATGACGGTGCCGGTCGTCGAGAACCACCATTGGATCCTGACCGCGGGCAAGAAGTACGATTTCCCCCACGCACTGATGCCGCCGTTCATGAACAACAAGGGCTGCTACACCGTCAGCCTCGGCAACTTCTGCCGCTGGCTCAGCGTCCAGGCGGAGGGCCTCGGCGTCGAGATATTCCCCGGCTTCGCCGCTGCCGAGATCCTGTTCGACGAGGCCGGCGCGGTGATCGGCGTCGCGACCGGCGACATGGGCGTGGCGCGCGACGGGACGCACAAGGACAGCTACACCCCGGGGCTCGAACTCCACGCCAAATACACCTTCTTCGCCGAGGGCGTTCGCGGGCATCTGTCGAAGCAGCTAGTCCGCCAGTTCAAGCTCGATGAGAACAGCCAGCCGCAAGTCTACGGTATCGGGATCAAAGAGCTGTGGGACATCGACCCGGCGAAGCACGTTCCCGGCAAGGTCATCCACACTCAGGGCTGGCCGCTCGACGATGCCAACGGCGGCGGGTTCATCTATCACCAGGCGAACAACCAGGTCGCGCTCGGCTTCGTCGTCTGGCTCAATTACTCGAACCCCTACCTTTCGCCGTTCGACGAGATGCAGCGGTGGAAGACGCATCCGGCGATCAAGGAGATGCTCACCGGCGGACGTCGCGTCAGCTACGGCGCGCGCGCGATCAACGACGGCGGCTGGCAGTCGGTGCCCAAGCTGACCTTCCCCGGCGGCGCGCTGATCGGGTGCAGCGCGGGCTTCGTCAACGTGCCGCGGATCAAGGGCAGCCACACCGCGATGAAGACCGGCATGATGGCCGCCGACGCCGCGGTCGACGCGATCGTCTCGCAGCGCGCCAACGACAGCCTCGCCGCGTATCAGGATGCGTACAACACCAGCTGGGTCGAGGCGGAACTGCGCGGCGTCCGCAACACGCTGCCCGCGGTCGAGAAATTCGGCAACGTCGCCGGCACCGGGATCGCCGGCGTGACGATGTGGGCCGAACATCTCGGGATCCGCATGCCGTTCACGATGGGGCACCATAAGGACAACGAGCAGCTCAAGCGCAAGGAGCACGTCCACAAGATCGTCTACCCCAAGCCCGACGGCGTCTTCAGCTTCGACAAATTGACCAGCGTCTTCCTGTCGAACACCAACCACGAGGAAGACCAGCCGATCCACCTGACGCTCAAGGACGCGAGCGTTCCGATCGAGGTCAACCTGCCGCTCTACGACGAGCCGGCGCAGCGCTATTGCCCGGCGGGGGTGTACGAGATCGTCGAGGGGGAGCGCGGCCCGCGCCTCCAGATCAACGCGCAGAACTGCGTCCACTGCAAGACGTGCGATATCAAGGACCCGACGCAGAATATCGTCTGGGTGGTGCCGGAGGGCGGCGGGGGACCGAACTACCCGAACATGTAGCGCAGCGCGGCCGCCAGCAGCGAAGCGAACGCACTTCGCGTTCGTTAGCAGCGCAGCGGACTCGCGCCGCGCCCGGCCGGTGGGGCGGCGGCCCTAAAGCCGCCGAACCCGTCCGACGAAAGAGCGGCTTTGCCGCGATGGTGCCTTTTTTTGGGCGGTCGTGTCGTAACAGCTTACTCGCTATCGTTTGCGAGACCGCGATAACGGACATTTCGAAGATTGAGGGCGACCACTTTCCGCCTATTGCCACAATTCGGAACGGCGCTAGTTAACCCTAAAACCGGACGATCATTCCGCCGCGTAGTGTGTCAGCTTTGGCGACCTAGTAAACGCTAGCAATCCAAGTGGAGTAGGATCGGCGTTTATGCTGCTCTCCGTTTGATAAGAAAATTCATCGCCCAAACCGGCGAACGCGTGCGCCTCGGGCAGCCCTATAAAGGACCGAAATGATCAAAATTGAGAAAGGTCACTTTCTTCGCGCCGCTGCGGAAATTGGTCAAAGTGGCGACAACGATACGTTGCCTTACGATCTGGATGCAGCCTTTATAAGGGACAAAGCCCATGAGCTTGCAGATCTTTGCCTAGCCTTGTTTCAGAATGTCGATACTCGCATTTCGAAGCCCGTCGCTTTCATGAACGGACTCGCGATCGCAGCAGAGCGTTTGCTTGTTCCTTCCGGGTCGCATGGCTTCCGTATCACGACCAAGATCCATCCCTTTTGGAACCTTTATTTAAATGGCTTGGGCTTGGCGATCGCCGAGGCGAATGAAGGCCTTAGGAGCGTTCGCGCGCATTCCTACCGGTTCGCCGCGGAGGGACCGGGCTTCTTTGATCGAACAAAATCGTGGCGTGCATATAAGCTTGCGACATTGGCCGAATCTAGCTTGGAAGGCGAACGAGCAGTCGTGATACAAACCGATGTTGCGAGCTTCTATGAGCATATCTACCACCACCGGCTAGAAAATGTGGTCGAAGATTTGGCGCTCGGATCAACTTTGGCAATGCAGATAGACCGAATTTTGAGCAAGTTGGCTTCAGGCCGCTCCTTCGGACTGCCGGTTGGTGGACAGTGCGCCCGCATTCTGGCCGAAGTGATGATGACGCCTATCGACCGGTCGCTGGACGACGCCGGTCTCGTCTGGCACCGCTATGTTGATGATTATACCTTAGTCTGCCGCTCGCAGCAGGATGCTTATAAAGCGCTTTCGGTTCTGTCGCACGCGTTGGCGGACTATGGTCTATCGCTCAATCGCAGTAAGACAACGATCTTGAGCGCTAAGCATTATGGAGACTTCGTTTCAGCGCAGCTTGGTGTGGGTGACGAGTCTAGCCTCGCTTTACGCGAGCTTGATCTGCATTTTGACCCTTACTCTGACAACGCAGATGCCCAATACGAGCAACTGAAACAGTCTTTCGAGCAAATTAATATTTCGTTTCTGCTCGACCTCGAACGGGAGAAATCCCAACCTGATGCGTTTGTGCTTGCACAGATCGGCCGCGCTTTAAAGTTTCAGGAACCCGCTATAGCAGTTCAGTTGTGCGCTACGCTCTTAGATTCGAACAATTTAGACTCGTTCCGAGCTTCATGGTCAAAAATTATGCGCGGCATCTTCGCTGTTCGGTCGCACGATCAGTTCGAGTCAATTTTCACCGCCCTAGACGAATTGCTTGATCAAGTACCACTAACTGCCGCGCATTTGTTGGTGCCGGAAGCCAATATGCTGCATTTCCTCAGAGTCATCAGATTCGCGAGAACTGATCTCCGTGGCGCGTTTGTCCGACGGACGTACGACATGACGACGTCGGCATCCGTTAAACGCGCCTGCATCGATTGCTGGAGACATTGGGTAGATCGATCAACCTTCACACGCTTACGCAACCTATGGACAAATTTGAGCGCAGGCGAGCAGCGGATGTTCTGGCTAGCTTCAGGCGCCTTCGGCGACGAGGGAGAAAAAACAAGGAATCAATTGCGCGGATCGCTCGGACAGGCTTGGCAACTCGGTATAGAGGTCGGTGCACCCGGAAGCTTTGCGGCATGCTACGAAGACTGGGCTAAACATGCTCTTTAATCGGCTGTCGGCACGAGACCCGAGGACAGTTGCACGCGACATTCCGGGAGTCCTGGATGGTCTGTTCCCGCGACTGACAGGCGGCCTAGTGAACACCCTGAACGCAAAAATGTTTTCCTTTTCTGAAATCACCCCAATACCAAATGAGATAATTGCGAAAAGCCGTCTTCAAAAATCAATGATATTTGAATTGTCAATGGCCCGTGCGGAAAGTCAACTACAGGGCGGCGTATTGTCTTCATGGTCGGTGTGCTTGGCAGCTGCATCAAAGCGACAGCAATATTATTTTGACTCTAAGATCCCGAATGATCTTGAACCAGACGACATTATTGTCGCTGATCATGCGGCTCGCAATCTCGTAACAATGTTGACGATTGTTCGGGAGCGATTACCTGAAGTCAACTTAGAAAGTGCGCCGCTCATTCAAGGTATGGGCTGGGTTGCGTCCGGAAGAGGAGATTTTTCTCTCGGTTCGATTCTAATTGAAGTCAAGCACACAGACAGAAATTTCGGCGCGAACGATTTCCGCCAAGTCCTAATGTATTGGCTCTTAAGGTATGCCTCGATTGTTGAAAATGACGGTGATGTCTGGTCAGATGTTTTATTGCTAAATCCGAGACGCAACGCAGCCCTCTTTGTCAATTATGATTACCTTCTAAGGTCCGCATCCGCGTCGTCTGATCGCGTCGAGCTCGTCGAGATGTTGCGCTCTGCGGTTGCACAGGAATTTGAAAGGCGATGAGGCCAAGAAAGCTTAGCTCGATCGCCAATGGCATCTGGCCCTAATCACAGCCCGCAACTTTCCCCTGTCCTACACCCCGCCGCCTGCGTTACCCTCCCCCCGTCGCCACCGGGCAACACGCGTTCTTTCTCATTGGTACATCGCCGTCGTCGCTCCCCCGGGAAAGGCGGAAACAAAACGCACGCGTCTGTGTGAACTTATTTTGAACTTAGCACCGGACGAGCGACTCGCTCCCCCAAATGCGCGGCACCAAGAACCGCTGTTCGACGCCCCCCGATCCGCGTTACCCTTGGCCGTTCGAGTCTCGGAGCCGTCCACTATGCCGATCTTCCCGCCAAGCCGCACTTCCGCCCCGCGCGATGACCGTGGGGGGAGGGGGTTTCGGGTCGACGTGGCGTCAACTTCGTCAACTTCCGCGGCTTTTGCGCTTATTTGGTTAGCGGCGGCTGCCCCTGCGCTGGCGACTGCGCGCCCGGCGATCTCGCCGCTGCACGGCTATATCCTCGGGCGGTTTGCCGATGCCGATCACCGGCTCGACGACGCCGCACATTACTACGACGATGCGCTCAAGGCCGATCCGGGGGACCTGACGCTCCAGCGGCGGACCTTCGACACCGCGGTCGCGGCGGGGGACGAGAAGCTCGCGGTCGACCTGGCGAAGCGGCTCGACGCGGCGAAGGCGGGGGATTCGACGACGGCGCTGGTCCGCCTCGCCGATGCGCTCAAGCGGCGCGACTGGAACGGCGCCGACGCGGCGCGCCCGGGGCTGGCCGACGCGGGCTATGCCGCCGTTGTCGCGCCGATCGTCGCGGGGTGGACGCTGTATGGGCGCGGCAAGACCGACGAGGCGCTGGCGGTGCTCGACCCGGCCAAGTTCCAGGGCTTCGCGCGCAGCTATGTCACCGAGCATCGTGCGCTGATGCTGTCGGCGGCGAAGCGCTACGACGAGGCGGCGCCGCTGTTCACCGCGTTGCTGACGGGCGAGGCGCGCGAGGTCGTCCGGCTGCGGGTTGCCGGGGCGGCGGCATTGCAGGCGGCGCACAAGGTGCCCGAGGCGAAGGCGCTGCTGGCGCACGGCAGCTCGGACCCGGCGCTCGACGCGGCGATCAAGCGGCTCGATGCCGGGAGGTCGCTCGACGCCGGGCCGGCCGAGCCGCGGCAGGGGGTGGCGCTGCTCGTGGCGCGGCTGGCGGGGGATCTGGCGCGCGAAAAGCCGGTGCCGCTGGCGCTGGTGTTTGCCCGGGTCGCGACCTTCCTCAGCCCCGAGACCGCCGATACGTGGCTGATCACCGGCGACGTCCTCGCCCGGAGCGAACGGCCCGAGGCGGCGATCGCGGCGTTCGCGCACATCTCGCCCAAGGACCCGCAGGCGAGCCTTGCGGCGATCCACCGGGCGGCGGCGCTGTCCGACCTCGGGCGCGACGGGGAGGCGCGCAAGCTGTTCGAGGCGGCGGCGAACGGGCCGGAGGCGACGAGCGATGACTGGCAGCGGCTGGGTGATTTCGAGCGCAAGCTCAACCGCAACGCGGCGGCGGCGGCGGACTATGACCGGGCGATACACCTGGCGACCCCCGTCAGCCCGCCGGGGTGGATGCTGTATTTCCTGCGCGGCGCGGCCTACGAGCAGGGCGGCGACTGGGCGCACGCCGAGCCCGACCTGCGCGCGGCGCTGGCGCTCGCCCCCGAGGAGCCGACAATTCTCAACTATTTGGGGTATGCGCTGCTCGACCGGGGGCTGAAGCTGCCCGAGGCGCAGACGCTGATCGCGACCGCCGCCAAGCTGCGCCCCGACGATGGGTTTATCGCCGATTCGCTGGGGTGGGCGTATTATCGGACCGGGCAGTACGCCAAGGCGGTGACCGTGCTCGAGGGCGCGGCGCGGCAGGAAACGGGGGATGCGACGATCAACGAGCATCTGGGCGATGCGTACTGGCGCGCCGGGCGGCGGATCGAGGCGCGCTTCCGCTGGCGGGCGGCGAGCGACCTCGCGCCGACGCCCGAGCAGGCGGCGTTGCTGGCGAAGAAGCTCGACTTCGGGCTCGATGTCGCCACCGCGCAGGCGGCGCAGCTCCCAGCCGCTGCGCCCAAGCCTTGATCGAGGCCGCACCGGCGAAGGTCAACCTCGCGCTCCACCTCCGCCGACGACGCGACGACGGGTATCACGACCTCGAAACCGTTTTCGTTTTCACCGACTTCGGCGACACGCTTCATGCGCAAGCTGAGACCGGCCTGAGCCTCGACATGACCGGACCGCTGGCGACAGCTATTGGAGATGGCGACAACCTCGTCCTCCGCGTTGCGAGAGCATTGGCTGAGGCGGCAGGTGTCGGGGCGAACGCTGCGCTGACACTCGACAAGCACATTCCAGTCGCGGCTGGGCTCGGAGGGGGGTCCGCAGATGCTGCAGCGGCGCTCCGTCTGCTCAACCGCTTCTGGCACCTCGATTGGCCGATCGAGCGACTGTTGCCGATCGCCGCGTCGCTCGGTGCCGACGTCCCCGCCTGTCTCCTCGGGCGGACGGTTGCAGGGACGGGCAGGGGGGAGATACTCGTGCCGGTCGACCTCGACGTCGCGGGCACGCCGATCCTGCTGGTCAACCCGCGCGTTGCGGTCCCGACGGGACCGGTATTTGCAGGATGGGACGGGGTCGACCGCGGCCCGCTCGATCCGACAGCGTGGCGCGGCGCGCGGAACGACCTGGCCGAGTCTGCGATCAGGCTCGCTCCGGTCATCGCGGATGTCCTTGCCGCACTTGCGAACACGGGCGCCGCATTGGTGCGGATGTCGGGATCGGGAGCCACTTGCTTCGCTCTCTACAGCGACGTTGCAGCGCGCGACTCGGCAGCACAGACGGTGGAGGATGGCAATCCCGGCTGGTGGGCCTACGCGACAACGATCGTCTGACCGCCAAGCGCGATTTCCGTTGCGCTGCAGCATGAGCCGTGCTCAAATATATCTGACTGCTACTCAGTTCCGCGCTTGACGATCTTCTGAGTACAACTTAAATCATCCTCAGTTGTTCTGAGTGAAACTCAAGTTTGCCCTTCGCCCGGTTGTCAGGAGACCCGCCATGTTCACCCGCTTCATCGTCGCCGCCCCGGTCGCGCTCGCCATCAGCGCCGCCTTCATTGCTGCAGCTGTCCCCGCGTTCGCCGCGCCCATGCCATCGACATGCACCACGATGCCGACTCAACTTCGCGCCGCGGCAAACACCGCGACGACTGACCGGCAGAAGTCGGCGCTGATCCTGATCTCGACCGGCGAGCGCCTTTGCGCCGTCGATGCGACGTCCGAGGCAGCCAAGAAGTTCGCCGCTGCCGCGCGCGCGCTCGGCGTCGACATGGCGGCGTTGCCGGGTTCGACGACTGCTTCGAGCCAGTAAGCGTTCTCACGGCTCAACCTTCGACCCAGAACTGGCCGTGTGCCTTGCAGGTGCGCGGCCTTTTTGTCGGGCTTGCCGTATGCGCCGTGATCGGTGACACGCGGGCATGACCGATCATCTCCATCTCGAGACGACCGCAGGCGTCGCTCGGCTCGTTATCGACCGCCCTGCAAAGCGCAACGCTTTCGACCAGGCGATGTGGGAGGGCTTTCCCAAGCTGGTCGAGCAAGCGATGGCCGACCCCGCGGTCCGCGTCCTGATCATCGGGACGGGGCAGGGACCCTTCTGCGCCGGTGCCGACATCGGCGAGTTTGCGACCCACGCTGCCGATCCTGCCTGGCGGGCACGCAACAATGCTGCGATCCGGGCGACGCAGGTCACGCTCGCCCGCGCTTCCAAGCCGACGCTGGCGGCTATCGACGGTGACTGCATCGGCGGGGGACTCGGCATCGCGCTGGCGTGCGATGTCCGGCTGGCATCGCCGGCGGCGCGCTTCGGCCTGACCCCGGCGAAGCTCGGGCTGGTCTACCCGCTCCACGATACCAAGCTGCTCGTGGATCTCGTCGGGCCGAGCCAGGCGAAGCGGATGCTGTTCACGGCGCGAACCTTCGATGCGACCGAGGCGCTGCGGCTCGGGCTGGTCGACGACGTCGCCGATGACCTGTCTGCTGCCGTGGACGATTTCGCGGCCCGAGTGGTCGCGCTGTCGCCGGCAACCCAGCTTGCAGCGAAGGCAATTGTCCGGCGCATCCTCGACGGCGCCAGCGACGACGACGCGGCATCGGCGGCGCAGTTCGACTCTGCGTTCGACTCGCCTGATTTTGCCGAGGGTGTCGCCGCCTTTCTCGCCAAGCGCCCGCCGCGCTTTACTTGAGGGCGGGCTTGCGGCCATGAACGTGGCCATGAGCTTCGATAAATCACGGCTGCCCAGCCGCCACGTTACCATCGGACCCGAGCGCGCGCCGCACCGGTCGTATTATTACGCGATGGGCCTAACCGCCGAAGACATCGCCAAGCCGTTCGTCGGGGTCGTCTCGGCGGGCAACGACTCGGCTCCGTGCAACACCACACTTGACGCGCAGGCCGATGCGGCGCGAGCTGGGGTGATTGCCGCCGGGGGAACGCCGCGCCGGTTCAACACGATCACCGTCACCGACGGTATCGCGATGGGCCACCAGGGGATGAAATCGTCCCTCGTCAGCCGCGAGGTCATCGCCGACTCGGTCGAGCTGTCGATGCGTGGCCACAGTTACGACGCTCTGCTCACCTTCGCCGGATGCGACAAGTCGTTGCCGGGAATGATGATGGCAATGCTCCGCCTCAATGTCCCGGCCGTTTTCGTCTACGGCGGGTCGATCCTGCCGGGGCGGTTCGAGGAGAAGGACGTCACCGTCGTCGACGTCTTCGAGGCGGTCGGCCAGTTCGCCGCCGGGACCTGCCCGCTTGCTCGCCTGACCGCGCTCGAAAAGGTCGCCTGCCCGGGGCACGGTGCGTGCGGCGGCCAATTCACCGCAAACACGATGGCGTGCGTCGCCGAGGCGATCGGGCTGTCGCTGCCCAACTCGAACATGATGCCCGCGCCGTACGAGGGCCGCGCCGCGCTCGCCGTCGCGGCGGGGGAGGCAGTGATGAGCTGCCTCGCCGCCAACCTTCGTCCACGTGACATCTGTACGCGCGAAGCCTTTGAAAACGCTGCCACGGTCGTTGCTGCGACGGGCGGATCGACCAACGCCGCGCTCCATCTGCCCGCGATGGCGAACGAGGCGGGGATCGAGTTCACCCTGTTCGACGTCGCCGAGATCTTCAAGCGGACCCCGTACATCACCGACCTCAAGCCCGGCGGGCGCTACGTCGCGCGCGACCTGTACGACGCGGGCGGGATCTACATGGTGATGAAGACGCTGATGAACGGCGGCTTCCTCCACGGCGACTGCATGACAGTGACCGGCAAGACGCTCGCCGAGAATCTCGCGCAGGTGACTTGGAACGCGAACCAGGACGTTATCCGCCCGGTGTCGAACCCGATCACGCTGACCGGCGGGGTCGTCGGCCTGCGCGGCTCGCTCGCCCCCGACGGCGCGATCGTCAAGGTCGCCGGCATGCACACGCTCGTGTTCGAGGGCCCGGCGCGTGTGTTCGACTGCGAGGAGGACGCCTTCGCAGCGGTCGAGGCGCGCTCGATTTGCGAAGGCGAGGTCCTCGTCATCCGCTACGAGGGGCCCAAGGGCGGACCCGGGATGCGCGAGATGCTGTCGACCACCGCCGCTCTCTACGGCCTCGGCATGGGCGAGAAGGTCGCGCTGATCACCGACGGGCGCTTCTCGGGCGGGACGCGGGGCTTCTGCATCGGCCATGTCGGCCCCGAAGCCGCCGACGGCGGACCGATCGCGCTGGTCGAGAACGGCGACCGGATCCGCATCGACGCCGAAGCGGGGACGATCGACCTGCTCGTCGACCCTGTCGAACTCGAAAGCCGCCGCGCAGCGTGGCAGCCGCGAATCAACGCCTATCAGTCTGGCGCGCTGTGGCGCTATGCCAAGACGGTCGGACCGGCGGTCAACGGGGCGGTCACCCACCCGGGTGCATCCGCCGAACGGCACGTTTACGCGGACATCTGAGTGACTTAGGCGGATAGCGATCACCTCGCAGCGCAAGAGCGGCTGTCAGACGTGACGCTAAGTTCAAACTAAGTTCACACAGAAGCAGCCTTTTCGCTTATCGCCGCGCCGGGTGGGAGCTGCGGGGAAGCGCCTGTTAGTCAGGTGCTCTGTGGCGCTATGCGAAGACGGTTAGCCCAGCGGCCAACGGTGCGGCCACCTCCCCGGGTGCGTTCCCCGAACGGCACGTATATCCCGATATTCGAGAGACTTAGCCGGATGACGCTCGCCTGAACCAGACAAGCGGCGGTCAAGACGTGACGCTAAGTTCAAAATAAGTTCACACAGGCGACAGTGTTTTGCTTGCCGCCGCCTCGCCGCGTGGGAGCCGCAAGTTGATGCCCATCAGTCCGGCGGGCTGTGACGGTACGCGAACACGGTGAGCCAGCGGTCGATGACGCGGTCAACTAGCTACGTTTAGCGAGTGGCACGCAAACGCTGAAATTTGGAGTGCCTTAGACTGAAGCGACCAGCCTTGGAGGTGGCGACCAGCGCCGCTCCCAAAGCTAAGTTCAAAATAAGTTCACACAGAAGTGCATGTTTCTCGCTTTCGCTTCCTCCGCGAACCGCGCGAATTATTCCCGCAAAGTTGCGCGATCCGCTTCCACGAAGCGTGCGACGAAATTCACCGATGAGAAAGAACACGCGTCGCCCGGTGGCGGCCGGAAAAGGTACCGCAGGCGGAGGGGTGTAGGACAGCGCTATCGCCGACCATCGCGGGGCGCGGCTCGATCGGCCGCGCTCAATCAGTCCTGGTGCAGGGTCCGGTCGAA
>NZ_JANYGL010000147.1 GCF_025362435.1 Polymorphobacter sp. | reverse complement strand
CTTTCTTCCTGCTCCCTTTCCTTCTCCTCCTGCTCCCCTCCCCTTCAGGGGAGGGGCCGGGGGTGGGGCAGTCGCCTCAATCACCACGCTCCGAGCAAGCCCCACCCCCGGGCCGCGCCAAGCGGCGCGTCTCTCGCCCCTCCCCTGAAGGGGAGGGGAGGCAGGTCGACGGTCAAAGCCCGAATGCGAAAATCGATGTCGAAAACCCTGAACTTCGTGTGACCTTTCAAATCCGCCGCCACCCGCCGCCAGCAACCACCCCTGCGAAAATCGATGTCGATTTCCCTGAACTTCGTGTGACCTTTCAAACCTGCGCCACCCACAAACATCGCCGCCCCCCTTCCCCCTCACCCCCCGCTTTCCCACGCCGCGCCATGAGCCTATCGTCCCCCCGCCACCATCGGACACCCAACCCTATGTCGACCCATGCCGCCCGCCTCGCCAGCCTCCGCGACCAGCTTGCCGCCGACCGCCTGACCGGCTTCGTCGTGCCGCTGACCGACGAGCATATGAGCGAATATGTCGGGGCGTACGCCCAGCGGCTGGCGTGGCTGACCGGGTTCGGCGGGTCGGCCGGATCGGCAGTCGTGCTCGCCGACAAGGCGGCGATGTTCACCGACGGGCGCTACACGCTCCAGGTCCGGGCGCAGGTCGAGGCGGCGCTGTACGACTATGTCGCGGTCCCGGCGACGAGCGCGACCGACTGGCTCGCCGCCAATGCCCGGCCCGGCGACCGCATCGGCTACGACGCATGGCTCCATACCCGCGGCTGGGTCGCTGCAGCGGGCAAGGCGCTCGGCGAGCGTGGCGCCAGCCTCGTCGCGGTTCCGGCGAACCCGATCGACGCGGTGTGGACCGACCGCCCCGCGCCGTCGACCGCGCGCCTCGAGGTCCATCCCGAGGAATTCGCCGGTGAGGCATCGGCGTCGAAGCGCGCCCGCATCGCCGCGTGGCTCGACGCCCAGCATGCCGACGCCGTCGTCGTCTCGGCACTCGATTCGATCGCGTGGCTGTTCAACGTCCGCGGCAAGGACGTCGACTGCACCCCGGTCCCACTCGCCTTCGCGCTGGTCCACGCCGACGCTTCCGCCGACCTGTTCGTCGATGCCGCCAAGCTGTCGCCCGACGTCCGCGCCCACCTCGGCGAGCAGGTCCGCATCCACGACCGTGCCGCCTTCGCCACCGCGCTCGAGGGCCTTGGCGGGCGCAGCGTCGTCGCCGACCCGACGTCGGCGGTCGCGGCGATCTTCGCCCACCTCGACGCCGGCGCAGCGACGATCATCGAGGCGCGCGATCCGTGCGTCATCCCCAAGGCGGTCAAGAATCCGGTCGAGATCGCCGGCAGCAAGGCCGCCCACCTCCGCGACGGCGCCGCGCTGACGCGCTTTCTTGCATGGTTCGCCGGGGAGGCACCCAAGGGCGGGCTCGACGAGATGAGCTCGGCGGCCAAGCTGCGCCAGTTCCGCGACCAGACAAACCAGCTCGAGGACCTCAGCTTCGACACGATCTCCGCCGCTGGGCCGAACGGGGCGCTGCCGCACTACCGCGTCTCGGCGGAAAGCAGCCGGGCGATCGAGCTCGACTCGCTCTACCTCGTCGATTCGGGCGGCCAGTACCGCGATGGCACCACCGACGTGACGCGGACCCTCGCGGTCGGCACCCCGACGGCCGAGATGCGCACCCGCTTCACCCTTGTCCTCAAGGGCCATATCGCGCTGGCGAGTGCGGTCTTCCCGCACGGCACCCGCGGCAACCAGATCGACGGCCTCGCCCGCCAGTTCCTGTGGTCGGCGGGCCTCGACTACGCCCACGGCACCGGCCACGGCGTCGGCAGCTACCTCAGCGTCCACGAAGGCCCGGCGCGGATCGCCACCGCCGCGGGGGGCTATGGCGCGATGGGCGACGAGCCGCTGCGCCCCGGCATGATCATGTCGAACGAGCCCGGCTATTACAAAGCCGGCGAGTACGGCATCCGCATCGAGAACCTCGTCCTCGTCGAGGAGCGCGCGATCGAGGGCGCCGAAAAGCCGATGCTCGGCTTCGAGACGCTGACGCTCGCGCCGCTCGACCGCGCGCTGATCGACATCCCGCTGCTGACGCCGGCCGAGCGCAACTGGGTCGATGCCTACCACGCCCGCGTTGCCGCAGCGCTCGGCCCGCTGCTCGACGACGACGCCCGGATATGGTTGGATGCGTCGACTCGCCCGTTGGAGACCGCATGATGAAGAAGCTCGTCCCCCTGCTGCTCGCCGCCGGAGCGGGCGTCGTCGCCATCGCCGGCTCGCTGACCGGGGCGTTCGCCGCGACCCCCGACGCTCCCGCGGGGGTCAACAGCGCCTACGACGTCAACATGACGACGATCGACGGCAAGCCGATGCCGTTCAGCCAGTACAAGGGCAAGGTCCTGCTCGTCGTCAACACCGCGAGCTTCTGCGGCTTCACCCCGCAGTACGAGGCCCTCGAAAAGGCGCAGACGACGTACAAGGACAAGGGCTTCACCGTTATCGGCGTGCCCTCGGGCGACTTCATGGGGCAGGAGTACAAGACCAACGCCGAGATCAAGCAGTTCTGCGAATCGAAGTTCGGTATCAACTTCCCGCTGTCGGAAAAGAGCGTCGTCACCGGCAAGAACGCGACACCGTTCTTCGCCTGGGCCGCAGCCACGCTGGGCAAGTCCGAGGCGCCGTCGTGGAACTTCCACAAGTATCTCGTCGACCGCAGCGGCAAGATCGTCGCCTCGTTCGGGTCGAAGACCAAGCCCGATTCGCCCGAGGTGACCGCCGCGATCGAGAAGGCGATCGCCGCCCCGGCGGGTTAATCGACGGGCTTCTCGACCGCCTTCTCCTCGCGGTCACGCGCCTTGCGCCGGGCGAGATTGGCGCGGAGGGCGGCGGCGAGGCGGGCGGCGCGGGCGTCGGATTGGGTCTGGTCGGCCATGACTTACGCTAACGCCGCCGCGCTTTCCTTGACAACCCCGCCGCGCACCCCGATACGCGCCGCTCCGCGACGTGCTGCCGTAGCTCAGTGGTAGAGCGCATCCTTGGTAAGGCTGAGGTCGGGAGTTCAATCCTCCCCGGCAGCACCAGTCGCGACGCAGCCCGATCCCGCCGACGCGCTAGCCGCTGTTGCGCAAGCCCGCGGCGATGCCGTTGATCGTCAGGTGGATGCCCTCGGCGATGCGCGGGTCGTCGTCGCCTGCCCGGCGCCGCCGGATCAGGTCGATCTGCAGTTCGTTGAGCGGATCGATGTACGGCAGTCGCAACTGGACCGAGCGCGCCAGCGCTGGCTGGCGTTCGAGTAGGAATGCCTCTCCGGTCAGGTCGAGCAAAGCGTCGCGGGTCTGGGTCCAGCCCCCCTCGATCCGCCCGAACACCGTCGCCCGCAGCGCCGTGTCGGGAACCAGCGCCGCATAGCGCCCGGCGACCCCCATGTTCGACTTGGCCAGCACCATCTCGAGGTTCGACAGCGTCGCAGCAAGGAACGGCCAAGCCGCCACCATCTCGGCGAGCAGCCCGCGATCGGCGAACCCGGCGAAGGCGTGCCCCGCGCCGTACCATCCCGGCAGCATGATCCGCGCCTGCGCCCAGCTGAACACCCAGGGGATGGCGCGCAGATCCTCGATCCGGTCGGACTTGGTCCGCGACGCCGGGCGCGAGCCGATGTTCAGTTCGGCGATCTCGGTAATCGGCGTCGCGGCGCGGAAGAAGGTATTGAAGCCCGGCGTGCCGTAGACGAGATCGCGGTATTCGGCATTCGCCGCGGCGCTGATCGACGCCATTGCCAAGCGGAAGCGCGTGAAGTCGGCAGGCGCCAGCTTCGTCGGTTCGAGACTGGCGAGGACGGTTGCGGCGGTCATCGTCTCGAGGCTCGCCTCGGCGGCGGCTGGCGTCCCGTACTTCGAGGCGATGACTTCGCCCTGCTCGGTAATGCGGATGCGGCCGGCGACGGTGCCGGCGGGCTGGGCGCGGATCGCGGCGAAGGCGGGCCCGCCGCCGCGCCCGACCGCACCGCCGCGTCCGTGGAACAACTGCATCCGCAGGTTCCGCGCCGCGAAGACCTCGGCAAGCTCGAGCGCGCCTTCGTGGAGCGACCAGTTCGACGTCAGATAGCCGCCGTCCTTGTTCGAGTCGGAATAGCCGATCATCACCTCCTGGTAGCCACGCACAGCGGCGAGTGCGGCGGCCTTCGGGCGATTGAGGAAGTCGGCCATGACCTGCGGCGCGGCTTCGAGGTCGGGGATCGTCTCGAACAGCGGCACCGCCATGATCGGGCAGTGCGGCGGATCACCGGGGATGTAGAGCCCGGCTTCCTTCAACAGGACATAGACCTCGAGCAGGTTGGCGACGCCGCTGGTCTTCGACACGATATAAGCGCGGATGACGTCGGGGCCGAACGCGGTATGGGCGGCGGCGGCGGCACGGGCGACCGCGAGCTCGCTCAGCGTCTCGTCACCATAAGTCGCGAACTCGTTGAACAGCAGGCGCGGGCTGGCAAGCTCAGCCCCAAGCACAGCGACCCGTGCGTCGTCGTCCATCGCCGCATAGTCGCCGGGGACGCCTGCGACGCGGAGCAGTTCAGCGATGACCCTCTCGTGGACGTCGGCGTTCTGGCGGAGATCGAGGGTGGCAAGGTGGAAGCCGAAGATGCCGACCGCGCGGACCAGCCGGTCGAGCCGTCCGCCGGCAAGCGCCGCCCCGCCGTGCGCCGTCAGCGA
>NZ_JANYGL010000143.1 GCF_025362435.1 Polymorphobacter sp. | reverse complement strand
GCGGGTCGGTCCTCGCCTCCGAACGCATCCGCGAGGCACTGGCGCAGGCGACCGCCAAGGGCCTGCCGGTGATCGCCTCGATGGGGCCGGTGGCGGCATCGGGCGGATATTGGGTATCGACCGCGGCATCGCAGGTCTTTGCCCAGCCGTCGACGATCACCGGGTCGATCGGGGTCTTTGCGGTGATCCCGACCTTCAATCGCGCGCTGACCAAGCTCGGCATCACCACCGACGCGACCAAGTCGACCCCGTACACCGGCGATCCCGACGTCCTGCGCGGGCTGACCCCCGACAGCGCGACGATCCTCCAGGCATCGATCGACGACGTCTATCGCCGCTTCACCGGGCTCGTCGCCGCCGCACGCCACTTGCCCGTCGCGCGTGTCGACGAGATCGCGCAGGGCCGCGTCTGGACCGGCGCCGACGCGCTAAACCTCAAGCTCGTCGATCATCTCGGCGGCCTCGACGCGGCGGTCGCGGCGGCGGGCCGCGCGGCGAAGCTCGGCGATACGCCGCGCACGATCGACGTCGAGAAGACGCCGTCGCTGCTGTTCCAGCTGATCGGCCAATCGCTCGGTCTCGGCGGCGGCGACAACGATGAACAGGCGCGTGCCCGCGACCCGTTCGCCAAGATCACCGCAGCGAGCCGCGCGCGCATCTTCGGCGCGATTGGCGAGGCGGCGGCGGTCGCCGGCGGATCGACGATCCAGGCACACTGCCTCGAATGCTCGGGCCTCGCCCCGCCGCGGCCCGCCAATATCGCCCGCAGCGCCGACTGGCTCGCCACCGCAACCGCCGCCGTCCGCTAACCAGCCGCGGGCGTCGCCCGTCATCACAATAAGAGGGGAAGCCGAATGACCATCACCATGATCGACCGCCGGACGATGCTGCTCGCTGGGGGCGCGACGGTCGCTGCCGCCGCCTTGCCCGGATCGGCGTGGGCCGCCGTCACCGGGGACGCGGGCACCACCCTCGCCCGCGAGCTCGACGTTTTTGCCGACGAAATCCTCGCCCTCGCTCCCGAGATGGCGACCGGCCTCGGCGTCGATAACGGCGCGCGGATCGCGCTGAAGTCCGAGCTGAGCGACATCTCGCCGGCGGGCGACGCGCGCTGGACGGCGCAGGCGGTGGCGATGAAGCGCCAGCTCGACGCAATCGCCCCCGCCCGCCTTGATGCGACGGCGAGGCTGCGCCGCGACACCGTGCTGTACTCGGCGAACCGCGCGATCGACGGCAGCAAGTTTGCTTACGGCGGCGGCGCCAAGGCGGGTTTCCTCGGCGGCGCACAGCCCTACGCCATCTCGCAACAGAACGGCGCGCTGAGCAGCGTCCCCGAATTTCTCGACTCGCAGCACATCGTCAAGACCCGCGCCGACGCCGAGGCGTATCTCGCGCGGGTGTCGGCGCTGGCGAAGCAGCTCGACGGCGAAACCGCGCAGATCGCTCGCGACGCCGCGATCGGGGTGATCCCGCCGAGCTTCGTCGCGTCGAACGCGCTCGGCCAGCTGCGCGGCTATCGCGCCACCGCGGCCGCGAACCAGCGAATCGTCGCGTCGCTCGCGACGCGTGCCAAGGCCGCCGGCATCGACGGCGACTGGGCCGGACGCTGCACCGCGATCGTCGAGCGCGAGGTCTACCCTGCCCTCGACCGCCAGATCGCCGGCTTCGCCAAGGCGACCGAGCACGCCCCCAACGTCGGCAGCATCCAGCGCCTGCCCGATGGCGACGCCTTCTACCGCTATGCGTTGCGGCTCGGCACGACGACCGAGCTGTCGCCCGCCGAGATCCACCGCACCGGGCTCGAGCAGAACAAGCTGCTCCAGTCACGGATGGACGCGATCCTTAAAAGCCAAGGGATGACGCAGGGCAGCGTCGGCGCGCGCGTCACCGCGCTCAACACCGACCCGCGCTTCCTGTTTCCGAACACCGCCGAGGGCCGCGCGGCGATCATCGCCTATTGCAACGGGCGGCTCGCGGCGATCCGCCAGCTGCTGCCGCGGGTGTCGAACCTCGGCCTGCGCGCCGACGTCATGGTCAAGCAGGTCCCCGCCGACATCCAGGACGGCGCCGCGCTCGGCTACATGAACCCCGCCGCGCTCGATGGCTCGCGCCCGGCGATCTACTACATCAATCTCAAGTCGACCGACCTGTGGCCGAAGTACCAGCTGTCGACGCTGACCGCGCACGAGGGCGTTCCCGGGCACGGCTTCCAGTTCGCCTATCTCGCCGAAGCCAAGGTCAAGCCGCCGCTGATCACCTCGCTGACCGGGTTCAACGCCTTTGTCGAAGGCTGGGCGCTGTACGCGGAGCAGGTCGTCGACGAGCTCGGCCTGTATGCCGACGACCCGTTCGGGCAGTTGGGCTACCTCCAGGCGCAGCAGTTCCGCGCCTGTCGCCTCGTCGTCGACACCGGGCTCCATTCGATGCGCTGGACGCGCGAGCAGTCGGTCGACTTCCTGACCAGCGAGACCGGCAAGGGCAAGCAGGCGATGACGAGCGAGGTCGACCGCTACTGCGTCGCCCCCGGGCAGGCGTGCGGCTACAAGATCGGCCACAACGAGATCGTCCGGCTGCGGGCGAAGGCCAAGGCGGCGCTCGGCCCGAAGTACACGCTCGCCGGGTTCGACGATGCGGTCGTTATGACCGGCGGCGTACCGCTGACGGTGCTGGCGACCGCGATCGACAGCTATATCGCCAACGCGCGAGGCTAACCCGGGCTCTGCACCACACCCGCCGCGCGTGCCGGCGGGTGTTTCCAGCGATCGGCGTTGTGCGGGTCTTGTGCGCGTGGAGGTGCGGCCGGGAATTGCCGCCTCCCGGCGACGCCTCAAAAGGCGTTGCGGGGCAGGATCACCGCGACGACGGTGCGGCAAAGGACGTAGAAGTCGAACCAGATCGACCAGTTCTCGATATAATAAAGGTCGTGTTCAAAGCGCTTTACGAGCTTTTCCTCAGTGTCGGTCTGACCCCGCCAGCCACACACCTGCGCCCAGCCGGTGATCCCCGGCTTGACCTTGTGCCGCGCCGCATACGACGACAACACATCCGAAAACAACCTTCCCCCCGCCCGAGTAGAAGCCGCATGCGGCCGCGGCCCAACCACCGACATATCGCCGCGCAACACGTTGATAAGCTGCGGCAGTTCGTCGAGGCTCGTCCGGCGGAGGATCGCACCGACGCGGGTAATTCGCGGATCGCGCCGCTGCGCCTGAATGATATCCGAGTCTTGCGACCGGTTGTGGAACATCGTCCGGAACTTGTAGACGCGGAATGGACGGTTATTGAACCCCTCGCGCGCCTGCCGGAAAAACACCGGGCCCGGCGAATCGAGCCTGATAGCCAGGGCGATCAACAGCATCGGAACACCGAGAAGAACGAGTGACAGCACGGCGAGAATGCGGTCCTCGGCCGCCTTGACCCAGGCGTCGACCCCCGAGATCGGACGCTCGAACAGCGTCATCACCGGCATATCGCCGAGCAGCACGACCGGCCGGCGGGCAAAGACGAAGCTGGCGAGATCGGGTGCCAGCCGGATCCGGACCGGGGTCAAGGCAAGCCGCCCGACAACCGCCTGAAGCCGCGCCTCGGCGGACCACGGCAGCGCGACGATAACCTGATCGATCCCTCCGCCCCGAATCGCCGCCATCAGTCCGGTCAGATTACCGAGAACGGGAATACCGTGGTGCGACGTCGGCACACGCCCGTCGAGCCGATCATCATAAAAGCCGACAAGCGTGATCGTCAGCTTGTCGGTCGTCAGGATGTAGTTCGCCAGCCGGGCGCCCTGTGGCCCTGCCCCAAAGATCGCGACGCGCTGGTTGAAAATGCCCTGGCGCTTCAGCCGCCGGACCCAAATCGTCATCGCCAGGCGGCTCGACAGCAGGAGCGCGCCGCCGGTCATGAACCAGCCGAAAGCCCATTCGCGCGACACTTGGTCCGACGCCTTGAGAAGAAATCCGAGCGTGACGAGGAACAGCGTCGTCGTCACCCATGCGGTCGCGACGCGCTGCCACGCCTGACGCAGCGAAAATTGCGCCTCGATGTCGTAGCTGCCGACGGTCTCGGCGAGAACGGCGAACGCCACTGCTGCGACGAACACGATCCGCGAATAAATCGGCCCCGACTCCACTTCGGGGGGCACGAGCATCGAACTCGCGAACATCCCGGAGATGATGACCAGCGCAAATTCGACCGCCCGGACGGTCAAGATAACGGCATCGAGCGGAATGGCCGTCTTGCCGTTCGACGCCCCTGCCACCTTTCTCGGATTCATTTCATTCAAATCGCTGCCCCGAGTGTCGGACCACCGAGGCGATGGCCCGGCATCATGCCAAGCCGGGTCGTTCCGCGAGTTGCTTTGTCAACCAATGGCTGTAGCCTCGATACTGTGTACTGGTGTACCGACGCTTAAGTGGCGTGGGATTGTTTTGGGGAAGATCGATGCAGACCGTTTACGATTGGTCGACGATGATCGTGTTTGCCGGACTTGTCGTTCTTTTCCTGCAACGATCGCAGGGCGAAGCGCGCGACCAGCTGTGGCATTACCTTGTCGCCGCGATCGGCTGCGCAGCAACCAACTATATCGGTAACGAAGGCTACGATCTTGTCGCCATCGCCGCCGGCGGTGCGACGCTCGCGTTCATCTTCGTCGTGCTGCGTCCGCTCGACAGTTTTCACAACTAAACGCCCAACCGTGCAAGGTTGGCGGAAAGTGTCTGGCCGATCAGGATGCCACGATCCGCAGGCTTGATTCCAAGCACCAGCGCACGACCAAATGCAGTCAAAACAGCAAAGGTCTCCGGGGTGGGTTCGGCGACCGTCGACAGACGCACGAGAATCCCGTCGGGGATGATCCCGGCCAACTGTTCCTTCAAGCGCATGGTCCGCTGTTCGTGCTTGTCGGTGGGCAGGAAGTCGCCGATTCGCGTCCAGTAGGCGATCGGCTCCACCCGGTTATCGGTCGAAGCCGTCAGCTCGCGGAGCGGGATCGCGACGCGCGGCGCAACCGCAAGCTCGGTGCGCGTCGAGTTGGAGATCTGGAAGCCGACCGCCGCATAGCACGTCTCGGGGCGGTGGAGCTGGAGCAGGTCGCTCTGGAGATTGCCGTAGGCGAGCACCATCATGACCGGTAGCTGATTTGGCGCGACGTAAAGGCGACTGACGGTGTCGCTATACAGCCGGTCGGCAAGGCTCCCGGGCGTCTTGGGCAATACGAAAGCGCTCGATGGCGTCATGCTCCACGCCCCGAACGATTGCGGGATGATCGAATCGAGCTTGCGGCCGTGGAGGAGCTCGACATGGTGGCGCGGGGTCAAAGCCGCCGCGCCAGCCGCCGCAACCAGCATGCCGCCGCCAAGGAGGACATCGCGCCGATCGATCATCGTGATTTCTCGAGCCATGCCCGGACCGGACTAAGCAGGGCATCAATGAGGAAGATGAACAAAAGCGCCGAGGTAAATGTCACCATCCCGGCAAATTTGTGCAGGAAGCCCTGCGCCACCGCGTCGCCGAAATAATACGTCAGCAACACCAGTGCCGCTACGCGAATACAGTTCGCCAGGATCGCAATCGGCAGAACGAGAACCAGCAACAGGACCGAGTAGCGCCAGTTGGTGTTGCGCATGACATAGACGTAGAACAGGCCGATCGCGGTCAGGCTGATCAAGGAGTTCAGTCCGGCACACGCATCTTCAACGAGCAGCTGGTACTGCGCGACATAGATCGTCACGCCCACCCGCGCGACCGGATAGCCAAAGCTGCCAAGGACCGCGGTGACCGATTGCGACACGACAGCCTTGAGCGGCTGTGTAGCGGTGTCAAGCACCGAGCCCGGGATCGGGATCATGAACGCGAGATAGACGATCGGAAACCACATCAATCGCAGCACGGCGGCGCCGAGAAAGCTATACGCGACCGCCAAGTAGGCGAGCAGCATCGAGGCGACCTCAATGCTGATGAAATCGAACGCGCGTCCGAAAATGTAGCCGACCGCGGCGACCAGCATCGCGGCGACCGCGATGCCGAGCGATCCCGGCGCGGCCGCCGCACGAATCTCTGCGCTGCGGCGAACGATCAGCCAGATGCCCGTGGCGAGGACGAGCGGGCCATGCACGCCGGCTTCCGTCGACCATGGCCCGGCGCCAAGACTGGCGATCGTCGGCAGGAACATCGCCGTGGCGCCGACGAAAAGTATGGCGTGCAGCGACAGCAGCCGCGTCCAGTCGACCGTCCGCCGGCTGTGGTCAGCGATCGTCGCCACTGTCAGAATTCGCTCAGGACCGAACCGACGACCGAACTGCGAGCCGAGGCAAGCTGCCCGGCCAGCGTTGCGACATCCCCGACGAATGTTTTATCGCGGCGGGCGACGATTACTGCATAGCCGATCACCGAGGCGATCGTCAGCGCGTCGGCACAGCTGTTCGCCGCCGGCGTGTCGAACAGCGCAATGTCGTATTCGCGCAAAAGCATGTTCATACCATCGCGAAACCGCGTGCTCGACAGCAACTCCTGCGGACGCGCCACTGGCGGACCCGCGGTGATCACCGACAGGTTGGGCAGCACGTTCGCGTGAATCACGCGCTCGGGGCGCGAGACCTGCAGCGACAGATAACTCGACAGGCCCGGACCGTTCGCGGCGAGGCCGAAGATCTGGTCGATGCGCGGCGAGCGCAGATTGCTGTCGACGAGCAGGGTCTTGGTACCGACCTGCGAAAGCGCGGCAGCAAGGTTGGCAATCAAATAGCTGCAGCCGACGCCGTCGACCGGCGCGACGAACGCCATTGCACGGCGGCCGGGCTTGATGTGCTGCGCGATGACCTGCGTCCGCAACAGCCGGATCGACTCCGCTTTGGCGCTGACGGGATCGCTGAGAACAACAAGCTCGCTGGAGACCTCGCGTCGCGGGTCTTCCTGAAGCGCCAGACTGTTGACCAGCTGATCACGCGCGCGATCGAGCTCCTCGGCGCCGATGAAGCCGAGCTGAAGCGCGGCCTGGTCGAAATCGACCCCTTGCGCCGCTTGATGTTCGGCGACCCGCGCCGCCTCCTCGTCGGTTAGCAGACCCAGCCGCAAGAGCGCGTCACGGATCGGCGCATCGGCGCGGACACTGCCGTCGCTGACGGCGGTCGTCAGACTTGTCGGGGATGTGTTCATCGAGCGGGTAACAGTCCAGTCGCGGGCGGGGTCTCGCCGCCGATATGGAAGAAACGAAGCACGCGCTGACCAAAGCTCATTCGCACCGGACCCGAGATCACCGCAAGAACGGCGACCTTCGACGCCCGGGCGAGATCCTCCGGCCCGCGAACACGCCGCGACAGGAGCTCGGCGGCGATTGCAAAGATAATGCCGAGCCCGAGCCCACCTGCTGCACCAAGTGCGAGGATCAGCGGCTTGTTGGGGAACGCCGGAACACCGCTGACCACAGCATCGCCCAGTGGCACCAAGCCGGTTTCGGAAACATCGGCCTCGAGCTTGAGGTCGGCTGCCCGCGATGCCGCCTTTTCATACTGCGACCGCCGCAAATCGACCTCGCGCTGCAGCTGCGCCAGGTCGTCGAGCTTGGGCTTGAGCGCGAGGACCTTCGTCTTTTGGGCCGTAACTTCCGCTTCGAGGCGCGCCGCGTTCGACTGGCTCGCCGACGCGCTGCTACCGCCCTGTGAATGCGCCAGCGCGGTTTCACGCGCGAGCTGTTGCTGCAGGACAGCTTTACGTTGTGCCAGCGCGATGTAGGTCGGGTGCGACGTGCCCAGCTTCTGGCTCGCCAGCGCCAGCGAATCCTCGACACCGTTCAACTGCGACCGGATCGACGTCACTGCCCCGCTTTGATCGGCACGGATATCCTTGTTGCTATCGACCATGCCGGCAGCGGTGCGCGCCGAAAGCAGTGCGCTCTGCATGCCTTCGAGCTTCATCGTTTCGGAGTCGGCACCACCGGGAGCCATGACGATGCCGTTCTCGCGCTCATAAGCCGATTTCTTGGCTTCAGCGCTCGCCAGCGTGGCCTGTGCCTTGCGCGCCTGATCGACATACCAATCAGCGGAGCGCCCTGCCGCGTCGGTCCGGAAGCGGAGGCTCGCATCGATATACGCCGAACGAAGTGCGCTCGCGACAGTGCGAGCAATGATCGGGTTGCCCGCGGTATAGGTGATCTCGAGGATATTGCTTCCCTCGACCAGCGAAGCGTCGGTGTTGTCGATGATCCCGCGCGCCTTGTAGCGCCGGAAGTCTTCGGTCCCATTCGAGTTCTTCTTGAAGTCCTCAACCATCAATGGGTTCTTCTCCCATCCAAGCCGGTCGACGACATCACCTGCAACGCGGTAGTCGGTAATCAACTCGATCTGGGTCCGGGTATATCCACGAATGAAGCTCGAGGCGATGACGGTACCCGACACCGGGTCGGGCTTGATCACATCCATCAAAATGCGTGCGGTAGCCGGAAAGCGCGGCTTCAGGATGAAGCACAGCGACACGGCGATCACCAATCCCACGAACAAAGTCGCAAGAATGACCAATCGGCGCGCCATCAAGATGCGCAGAAACTGTGCGATACTCATCCGACGCTACTCCCGCGCACGTTCATGGCGACGATGCTAGAACAACCGCTCTTTGACGATGTAGATATCACCCTTCCGGACGGGTTCGTCGATCGCGGCCTTCACTTCCTTACCACCGCCCCGGATCAATGCAACTTTGCGTTCCGACCCCGACGAGGTGACACCGCCGGCGATAACCAGCGCCTGGCGTAAGGTCATGTTCGGGGAGATGGCGAAGGCGCCCGGGTGAGCAATCTGGCCGTAGACGTAGAAGGTATCGGCATCGGGGACGAACAGGGTGTCGCCGGGCTCGAGCTGGACGTTCTTGTCGGGCGTGCCGCGAACCAGGGCTTCGGACTCGAGCCTGATCTCCTTGCTATCGCTGGCGCGGCGCAGGTAAATATACGAAGCGCCCTGCTCACGCAGCCAACCCGAGCGCAACAGCATCTCTAAGACAGTGTACGGCTTGTCGAGCGGATAGACGCCGGGGGATGCGACCTTGCCGGCGACGTTGACCGTCTTAGACACGTAAGAGGCGACCTCGACGTTGACGAACGGGTCTTTGAAGTAACCGCCTTTGACGAGCTTCGACTTGATCGTGTCGGCCAACTCGAGCTGCGTCGCGCCGGCTGCCTTGACGGTGCCGATCAGCGGCATGATGATCGTGCCGTCGGCCTTGATCCGCGTCGTGACGCCGGCGTCAGGCTGACCATAGACCTGGATCGCGATGGTATCGTTCGCGCCAAGAACGTAGCCGCTATCCTTCGCCGTCGCCGGCGCGCTTGCGGTCAGCCACGCGGCGATGATGGCGAAGATCAACAGTGAGAAGCGGCGCATGATGGCTCCTTGCGACTAGACATGAACCGAGAGACTGATGCTCACCCGGGTGCTGTTGTAGTTATAAATACTGGGGTTCGATGAACGGAAGGTTTCGCTGACCTGGACGTTGACATCGTAGAGCGAGCGCGGGGAGTAGCTTGCTCCAATCCCAACGATTTTCGACGAATCGGTCCGCCGTTCGACCTCACCGGGAATTGCGAACGGCTGATGGTAGTTGTTCGCGGTCAACCCGACATTGGCGTGCGTCGATATCGTATCGCTGACAATGAAATTGGTGGTCAGCTGGAAAAGGTCGACCACCCGGAACAGGGCGCCGGCCGAGGTGCTCGACAGCACGCTTCGCGACCCGAGCGCAGAAAAGCTCAGGCGAGGGGTCGCGCGATAGCTCAGGCTGACGTCGTACGCCGGAGCGCTGTACGGGGCCAACCCGCCTGCAGGAACCGACCTAAGATACGACACGCCGACCGATCCGCTTATCCTGGCACCAATCGGGCGCGAATAAGAGAGACCCGCACGGTATATCTTGACGCCGGTATTGAGGCCGATCGGAGAAACCGTCTGCCCCGGCAAAATCAGCCGATTCGGATAATCGATCGTCGAATAGCTGCCGTTGACCTGAAGCTGGCCAGGGCGAAACACGCCAAGCCCGGCGAACAGCGAGTAGCTCGTTGAGTTGCTGTTGGCGAAACGGCGGACCGCAGAGCCATTGTCGAGGGTCGAGCGCACGGCAGCGCCGCCGAACGACGCTCGCCCGCCGGGCAGCCCGCAATTGATGTGCCCGCCGTACACCACCGAAATCTGGCGGTTATCGATCAAGCGTCCAACATCATCAGGAAGCGTGTCGTCGGTGCTCGGCAGCGGAGTCGCGACCGGAACCGTCGTTATCGGCGTGCCCGTCGACGGCACCGTGACAGTCGGCACGATGATATCCGACGAGCCGATACCGTTTTGCCGATTGGAATAATTACCATTGAAGCCGGCGCTGCAACGCGAGCCCGCGCGGGTGTTCAGCGACGCGCCGGCACCGAAGTGGTTGCGATCGAGGTTGGTATTATTCTGGAAAAAATCATGACCCACGAGGCCGCTTACGGCGACCGTGCCGAATCCCAGCGTGCGGCTGTAACCTGCCGTGCCGGCCGGCGAATAGCGGACGTCTTCGGAAGATCGGCCAGTCGCGTTGAGACTGCGCAACTGGTTGCTATCGTACACTATGGTTCCGGTCGCACCGAGTGACAGACCGTCTGCGAGCGCAGGCGAGCATGCCATGAAGACGGCACCCGCAGTGCCCAGCAGTCCAACGCTCTTTCTCAAGCTAAACTCCAGCGACAATGCGCCCACCCCGTCGTTCCGGTAGCAGTGCGGGGTCGCCCCCGCAACTCCCCCCGCGATACCATCCGGGCTTGCGCTCTACCGGACAATTTGCGCAAGGGAGGCGGAATACCGGACGTTGTTACAGTAATAGTGGCATATGGCACAGCGCGGCGCGAGGTGGTAACCGGCTGCCCGCGCGGGAGTAAGACCGACATGGCGACCCTTTTCAAACGCTGGAGCCGCGGCGCAGCGCCCGAAGCCGATCCCCAGCCCGCTGGCTTCGGCGAACCGGCCGCGCGCCAGCGTCCGGCGTTCCTCGACACCCTCTGGCTCGACGACGCCGCGCCGATGCGCGATTCCGACCTGCCGCGCTTCACCGCGATGGCATCCGACGACGTCGAGGGCGTCGGCGAGGAGCCGACGCTGGCGCGCGCGCGCCTCGCCCTGCGCGATACGCTTGGGGCGTCGCAGCCGGTAACGACGCGCGATCGCTTCTCGGGCCGGCACGATGCGCTCGCCCAGCTGATCGCGGCGATCGAGCAACAGCGCGTCCATGTTGTCGTCTATGGCGAGCGCGGTATCGGCAAGACCAGTCTCGCGCATGTCTTCGCGGACACGGCACGTGAGGCACGCTATATTGTCCTGTACGGCAGCTGCGGCACCGACGGGCGTTTCGACGAGATATTTCGGGCATTCGCGGCGAAGATTCCGATGCTCTATCACCGCAGCGTGCTGCCGACGACGGTTGCCGTCGAGCAGGCGCTCAACTTCGATAGCCTGCTTCCTCCCGGTCCGTTCGGCCCGCGTGAGGTCAGCGACCTTTTTGCCGACGTCGTCGGCACCCGCGTGATCCTGATCCTCGACGAATACGACCGCATCGCCGACCCGCATTTTCGCCGCGACGTCGCCGAACTCATCAAGAACCTTTCGGATCGCGCCGCGCGGGTGCAGCTTGTCGTCACCGGGGTCGCGTCGAACCTCGACGAGTTGATCGGCTTCGCGCCTTCGATTCGCCGCAACATCGTCGGCCTGCCGATGCGTCCGCTCGACGCCGCCGAAGTCGCCGAAATCCTCCACCTCGGCCAGGACGCCGCCGGCCTCAACTTCACCGATGCCGCGGTGCAGATGATCGCGACGCTGGCAAACGGGTCGCCGTATCTCGTCCGGCTGCTCGGGCATCGTGCCGGAATTGCCGCGCTCGACCAGCGCCGCACGCAGATCGATCCGACGCACGCCAAGCTGGCGGTCGAGCGCGTCCTGACCGAATGGAATGCGACGCTGCCGCGCCGTATCCAGGCGCTGCTCGCCCGGGACGAAGCGCGTGCACAATGGCCGATGCTCGTCGCCGCGGCCGAAGCAGGGACTTATTCGGACGGCTGGTTCGTCGCTGCGGACGTCGCCGCCGAGCTCCCAGGAGGCCCCGGTCCGGCAGCGATCGAGAACGACCTGCGCAAGATGGCGACCGCGCACGAGTTGCTCGAGAGCGAAGATGCCGTCGGTGGCACCCGGTTCCGCTACCGCTATCCCGGCGTGGCGTCGCTGCTGCTGATGTCGGCAGCCCTGTCGCGTCTCGACGCCTGACCCGCGACGACGTCGCGCAGCGCCCTATTGCAGCGCACAAGAGCGCCGACTAGAGCGTCACGGCGAGACATCGATGGGGTGACATGACCGACGCTGGCCAATTCCGCGCGATTCGTGCCTGTCATCGTTCGCCGTCGGCGTCGGGCGCACGACGCCGGGTCGCGCCATGATTGGCGCATCTTCGCCCCGCCTCGGTGTTGTGCTGGTCAACTGGAACGGTTGGTCAGACACGATCGAGTGCCTCGAGACCCTGCTACGGTCGACGATTCCGCTTCGCATCGTCGTCGTCGACAATGCGTCGACCGATGGTTCGCCCGAACGAATCGTCGATTGGGCGGCTGGCATCGTCCGGGCGCAAGCCGCGTCCCCCGCGTTCACCGACATGTCGACGCCGGGATCGCCGAAGCCGATCGTTCTGTGCCGCCTCGATGCGGCGGCCGCGGCAGCAGCCGGCCCCGACGGCGCGGACGTGACGCTGATCGACGCCGGCAGCAATCGCGGCTTTGCCGGCGGCAACAACATCGGACTGCGCTTCCTGTTTCGCGATCCTGCAATCCGGCACGCGTGGCTGCTCAACAACGACACCGTCGTCGAGCCCGACGCCGCGATGGCGCTTCTGGCGCGGATGGATGCGACGCATAAAATCGGGATGTGCGGGACCATCGTCCGCTACTATCACCGGCCCGAGGTCGTCCAGGCGCTCAACGGGAGTCGCTTCAACCTGTTTACCGGCCAGTCGCGCGGCATTGGCGAGGGACAGCCGGGTTCGGCGCCGTTCGACCCGGCCAAAGTCGCGCGCGAAACCGACTTCGTCCTCGGCGCGTCGCTCGGTGTCTCACGCGCCTTTTTCGAAACCGTCGGGCCGATGACCGAGGATTATTTCCTCTATTTCGAGGAAGTCGACTGGGCAGCGCGCAACGCCGGCCGGTTCACAATCGCCTTCGCCCATGGCGCCGTCGTCTACCACAAGGAAGGCGGCTCGATTGGTTCGAGCGCGGTCAAGGGCCGGCGGAGCGATGCCTCCGACTATTATCTGCTGCGGTCGCGGCTCGGCTTTATCCGGCGTCGCGCGATGTGGCTGCTGCCGTTGCACTGGCTGCTCGCGCTCGGCCAGATCGCACGCCGACTCTTGCGCTTGCAGCCGAAAAAGGCATTGGTCCTGTTGCGCGCCCTGCTAGGGCTGCGACTGAACACGGTTTCTAGGGGTTGAGGATGTCAATGAGCGGCAAAGCGCGGATTGCGGCAGGTCTGGCCATGGTGGCCCTCGTCGCGGGCTGTAATCGCGGCAGCGACACGCCGAAGGGCCAGGTCGTCGCCACGGTCAACGGCGACGACATCACCATTCACGAGCTCAACTCGGAGCTGTCGCTCGCCCGCCCGCCCGCCGACGTCCCGCGCAAGACCGTCGAGCAGGTCGTCCTCGCCCGCGTCATCGAACGCAAGATGCTTGCCGATGTCGCCCGCGAGCGGCAGCTCGACAAGAATCCGAACTTCATCCTCGCCCAGCGCCGGGTCGACGATGGCCTGCTCGTCCAGGCGCTGCAGAGCGATATCGCGAAAAAGGTGCCGGTCCCGACGCGCGAAGCCGCCGAGAAATATATCGAGGCGCATCCCGACCAGTTCGCGCAGCGTAAGCTCTACACGATCGACCAGATCCAGTTCCTGCGGCCGGCGAACATCTCATCGATCGGGCTCGAACCCGCCAAGACGATGAGCGATGTCGCCGCGGTCCTGACCAAGAACAAGATCGATTTCCGTCGCAACAACGCCGGGATCGACGCGCTTCAGGTCAACACCGCGCTCATCGCCGAGATCAGCAAGATCCTTGCGCGCAATCCGAACGAGGTCTTCATGTTTGCCGACCAGCCGCAGGGCGCGCCGGCACCGATCATGTATGTCAACAAGGTCACCGACGTGAAGGTGCAGCCGTTCACCGGCGAGCCGGCGATTACCTTCGCGCAGCAGGTCCTTCAGCGCGAAAACGTCCAGAAGGCGCTGGTCGACAATCTCGCGACGTTCAAGAAGGCATCCGACGCAAAGATCAAGTACGCCGCCGGCTATGGTCCGCCGCCGGTCCCCAAGGCCGCTGGGACGCCAGCCATCACCGGGCCCGGGTCGGCTCCCGCCAGCCCCGCGACTCCGCCAGCCTCGTAAGAACGCGTGGCGGGGCGTCCAGCCCCGCCAGCACGGAGTGTCGCTTTGGACCTGGCCCGGCCGATCCGGCACTTGTTGCCCCACTTTGCCGCCAATCGGCTTGGCGGCCAATCGGTGCTCGCGTTCGGCCTCAAGCTGTGGGGGGCCGTCGCGAGCTTCGGGCTCAACTGGCTGATCGCGCGGCATTTCGGCCCAGCCGGGAGCGGTGAATTCGGCATCGCGCTGACGACGCTGACGATCACTTCGTACTGCGTCCTCGCGGGGCTCGACACGATCGTCGTGCGAACCGTCGCGGGTGACCTCGCCGAGCACAAGACCGGCGACGCGCGCGGCGTGGTCGCCACCGTCGGCAAGGCGGTGGCGATTGTCGGCCCGATCGTCGCGGCGACCCTGTTTGTCTTCCGCGAGCCATTTTCGGCGCACGTCCTCCACCAGCCGGGGATGGCGACGATGCTCGGCATCATGATCTGGGCAGTGGTGCCGCTGACGCTCCAGCGGATCGCGTCCGCCGCCCTGCGCGCGTCGGGCAACGTCATGCTGTCACAGGTCATCGATGGCCCGGCGGGGACGACGCTCGCCGCGGTCGGCCTCGCGCTCGGCATCGCCGCCGGCGTCGCCCAGACGATGCTGCTCCCCGCCAGCCTCTATCTCGCCGGGGTGCTCGGCGGGTCGGCGGTCGGCTGGCTCGCATTCCGCCGGACGTCGCACGGCTGGGCCGCGCCGGTCCCGCTTGCCGTCGTCCCGCTGGTCGTCGCCGGGCTGCCGATCCTGCTGTCGAACCTCAGCCAGTTGTTCACCGAGTGGTACACGACGGTCTCGCTCGGGGCACACTGGCCGGTCGAGGTCGTCGGGCAGTATCGCGCGGCGTGGCAGTTCGTCATGCTCGCCGGGCTCGTCCAGCTGGCGATGGAGGTCATCATCGGCCCGCGCATCGCCGCCGCCGCGCGCATCGGCGACACCGACGCGATCGCCCGGACCGCACGGCGGATGGTCGGGCTCGTCCTCGTCCTCGCGACGCCGCTATTCCTCGTCATCTTCGCCGCCCCCGGCTTCCTCCTCGGCATCTTCGGGCCGAAGTTCGTCGGCGGCGCGCTGGCGCTGCAGATCCTCGGCGTCGGACAGCTCGTCCGCCTCGCCTCGGGTCCCCTTGGCGTGATCCTCGTGATGACCGGCAACCAGCGCTGGGTGCTCGTCTATGCCGGAAGCGCGGTCGTCCTCTGCGTCGGCTTCGCCATGTGGCTGATCCCGCTGTACGGCGCGGCCGGCGCGGCGGCAGCGACGGCGGCGGCGATCATCGGCCGAAACCTTATCGCCATCGCCGTGGTTCATTTCGTCCTGCGCATCAACCTCTTCCGCAGGCCTGCCGCATGACCCCCTCGCCCGCCCTAGAACGCGTTGCCCGCGGTCAATTGTGCTCGGGCTGCGGCCTGTGCGCGAGCCTCGCCGCCGGTGCGATCGAGCTGACCACCGTCACCCCCGGCTTTACCCGCCCGCGCCAGGTCGCCGATTTATCCGCAACCGCTGAAGCAGCGATCGAGGCGACCTGCCCCGCGTTGGTGATCGACAACCGCCCAGCCGCGCCGAATTACGACGCGTTGTGGGGGCCATGGTTTTCGACGGACACCGGCTATGCCACCGACACCGCGCTGCGCCACCAGGCATCGTCAGGCGGGGTGATTTCGGCACTGTTGGTCCATGCGCTAGCGACGAACATGGTCGATTACGTCGTCGAGACGACGATGGACGCGGACCGCCCGCTGGCGAACGTCACCGTAACGGGCGGAACGGCGGGTGAGGTCTTTTCCGCTGCCGGATCACGCTACGCCGCTTCCTCACCACTCGCCGGAATTTCAGCGCTGCTCGAGGCGCCCGGGCGCTTCGCCTTCGTCGGCAAGCCGTGCGATGTTTCAGCGCTCCGCGCACTCGCCCGCATCGATCCGCGTGTCGACGCCAAGGTGCCGCTGATGCTCGCCTTTTATTGTGCCGGTGTCCCCAGCGGTGACGGTGCGCGACGCATCCTCGCCGCGATCGACGCGCCTGAAAACGAGGTCACCGCCTTCCGTTACCGCGGCGACGGCTGGCCCGGCAACGCCACCGCAACGCTGCGCGACGGCACGACGCGGAGCATGAGCTACCACGACAGCTGGGGCAAAATCCTGTCGAAGGAGGTCCAGTTCCGCTGCAAGATCTGCCCCGACGCGGTCGGCAGCGCCGCCGACGTCGCCTGCGCCGACGCATGGTACGGCGACGACAAGGGCTATCCGAGCTTCGCCGAGAAGGCCGGCCGCAGCCTCGTCATGACGCGGACGCAATTCGGCGAAACGCTCGTCCGCGCCGCGGTCGCCGCCGGTGCGATCGTCACCGAGCCGCTCGACCCGGGCGAGATCGTCCGGATGCAGCCGTCGCAGGCGCGTCGTAAGCGCGAACTGCTCGCCCGGCTCGCGGCGGTGAAGGTTGCGGGCCGCCCGGTCCCCCGCTATCGCGGCGTCCGCTTGCTCGACGCGGCGCGGCAGGCTTCGGTCGTTCAACATGCACGCGCCTTCGCCGGTCTGGTCCGGCGCTTGGCGCTGCGGCGAACATAGGAGGCGACGTGGCGCGACGTGGAATCATTCTTGCCGGCGGTTCGGGGACGCGGCTGTATCCGCTGACCAAGCCGGTCAGCAAGCAGCTGATGCCGGTCTACGACAAGCCGATGATCTATTATCCGCTGTCGGTGCTGATGCTTGCCGGCATCCGCGAGGTGCTGATCATCACCACCCCCGGCGACGCCGCGGCGTTCCGGCACCTGCTGGGCGACGGTTCGGACTGGGGCATGACGATCGCCTATGCGGTCCAGCCCGAGCCGAAGGGGCTGGCGCAGGCGTATCATATCGGGGCCAATTTCGTCGGCGACCAGCCGTCGACGCTGATTCTCGGCGATAACATCTTCTACGGCCACGGGCTGCCCGAACTCCTCGACGCGGCCGACGCCCGCAGCGACGGCGCGACGGTGTTCGGCTATTACGTCAAGGACCCGGCGGCATACGGCGTCGTCTCGTTCGATGCGGCGGGCCGCGCGGCGACGATCGAGGAGAAGCCGGTCGCGCCGAAGTCGAACTATGCCGTCACCGGGCTCTACTTCTACGACGGCACGGCGGTCGCTCGCGCCCGCGAGATCCAGCCGTCGCCGCGTGGCGAGCTCGAGATCACCGACCTCAACCGCATGTACCTCGAGGACGGCAAGCTGTCGGTCGAGTTGATGGGGCGCGGCTTCGCGTGGCTCGATACCGGGACGCACGGCTCGCTGCTCGACGCCGCGATGTACGTCCGCATCGTCGAGGAACGGCAGGGGCTGAAGATCTGCTGCCCCGAGGAGATCGCGTGGCGGCAGGGCTTCATCGACGCCGAACAGCTTGCCCGGATCGCCGAACCGCTGCGCAAGAGCGGCTACGGCGAATATCTCCTCGACCAGCTGCGAGCCGAAGCATGAACGTCGTCGACACCCCCCTTCCCGGCGTCAAGCTGATCGAGCCGCGCGTTTTCGGCGACGACCGCGGCTTCTTCCTTGAAAGCTGGAACGCCAAGGCCTTTGCCGACGCCGGACTCGACCTGACCTTCGTCCAGGATAATCACAGCCGTTCGGCACGCCATGTCCTGCGTGGGCTGCACTACCAGATCGATGATCCGCAGGGGAAACTCGTCCGCGTCACCATCGGCAGTGTCTTCGATGTCGCCGTCGACCTGCGCCGGTCGAGCCCGGAATTCGGCCGCTGGGTCGGCTACGAACTGTCCGCCGAGAACAAGCGTATGTTGTGGGTGCCGCCGGGCTTCGGCCACGGCTTCGTTGTCCTCAGCGAGACCGCCGACTTCCTGTACAAGTGCACGACGCTCTACGCCCCGGCGAATGAGCGCGCGATCGTGTGGAACGACCCCGACCTCGGGATTGACTGGCCGCTCGACGGAGCGACGCCGCTGTTGTCGGGCAAGGACGCCGCTGCCTCGTCGTTCGCCGATGCCGAGGTGTTCGCATGAGGGCGCTGATTGCCGGGTCGGGCGGGCAGCTCGGGCGCGCGCTCCAAGCGACCGCGCCCGCCGGCGTCACGATCATCGCCCCGCCCGAAGCCCGGTTCGACATCACCGACGCCGAGGCGGTCCGCGCCGTCGTTGCCGAGGCGCGCCCCGACGTCATCATCAACGCCGCCGCCTACACCGCGGTTGACAAGGCCGAGGCCGACGAAGGCGCCGCGCGCCGGGTCAACGTCAACGCCGTCGGGACGCTCGCCGCCGCCGCGCGCATCGCGGGAGCGGGCTTCGCGCATGTCTCGACCGATTTCGTCTTCGACGGCACCGCGCACCGCCCCTACCCGCCCGACGCCGCGCCGAACCCGCTGGGCGTCTATGGCCGGACCAAGCTCGACGGCGAGCTCGCTGCGATCGAGTTTCACGCGCAACCGCTGATCGTCCGGACCGCGTGGGTCTATGCCGCGGTCGGCAACAACTTCGTCGCGACGATGCTGCGGCTGATGCGCGACCGCCCCGAAATCCGTGTCGTCGCCGACCAGATCGGGTCGCCGACGCACGTCCCGACGCTGGCGCGGGCATTGTGGACGCTGATTGCTGGCGGTCACACCGGCACCTTCCACGCGACTGATGCGGGCGTCGCGTCGTGGTACGATTTCGCCGCCGCGATCCACGACGAGGCGCTGGCGGTCGGACTGCTGGCGAACCCGGTCTCGGTGCTGCCGATCCGGACCGAGGATTACCCGACCCCGGCGCGTCGCCCGGCGTTCGGCCTCCTCGACAAGACCTCGACATGGGCGATCACCGGCCCGGCGCGGCACTGGCGCGCCGAGTTGCGCGACTGCCTTGCTGAGATGAAGGACACGAAATGAAGTTGCTCGTCACCGGCGGGGCCGGCTTCATCGGGGCTAATTTCGTTCATTATTGGCGCGACCGTCACCCCGACGACACCGTCGTCGTGCTCGATGCGCTGACCTATGCCGGCAACCGCGCGAGCCTTGCCGGAATCGACGCCGAGTTCGTCCACGGCGACATCCGCGACGAGGCGCTGGTCGAAGGCCTGCTTCGCGACCGCGGCATCGACACGCTCGTTCACTTCGCCGCCGAGAGCCATGTCGACCGCTCGATCCACGGCCCCGATGCGTTCGTCGACACCAACATCCTCGGAACCCACAGCCTGCTCAAGGCGGCGCGGAGCGTATGGCTCGATGGCAGCGGCACGCCGCACCGCTTCCATCACGTCTCGACCGACGAGGTCTATGGCACGCTGGGCGCGAACGATCCGGCGTTCAGCGAGAATACGCCCTACGCACCCAACTCGCCGTATTCGGCGACCAAGGCCGCGTCGGATCACCTCGTCCGCGCCTATCATCACACCTATGGGCTGCAGGTAACGACGTCGAACTGCTCGAATAATTACGGCCCGTACCAGTTTCCCGAGAAGCTGATCCCGCTGTTCCTGATCAATGCGCTCCACGGCCGGGCGCTGCCAATTTACGGCGACGGCCAGCAGATACGCGACTGGCTCCACGTCGAGGACCATTGCCTCGGCATCGACCTCGTCATCGCCAAGGGTCGCGTCGGCGAGACGTACAACGTCGGCGGCGGCGCCGAACTCGCCAACCTCAGCGTGATTGATACGCTCTGCGCCGCGGTCGACGCCGCCTTCGCCGCCGATCCGTCGCTCGCGGCGCGCTTCCCCGACGCCGCCGCCGCCAAGGGCGCGCCCAGCACGAGCCTCAAGACCACCGTCGCCGACCGCCCGGGCCATGACCGCCGCTACGCGATCGACGCGCGCAAGATCAGCGACGAGCTCGGCTATGCGCCGCAGCGCAGCTTCGCGCAGGGTTTCGCCGCGACGCTCGACTGGTATCTGGCGAACGAGACGTGGTGGCGGAGCGTCGTCGACGGCAGCTACCGCGACTGGGTCGAGACCAACTACGCGGCCCGGTAGAGCGCAACGAGCGTTCGCGGGAGACCGCTGGTTACAACGGCGTTCGACCCTGTGCGGACGGTCGTGCGGCAGCCCGAGGCGCCGCTCGCTGGTCGATCCGGCGAGCGGCGACCAGCGGCTTACTTGGGTGTCGAGGTCGTGTCGGTCGTCGTCGTGGTCTGGTTGCCCGCGGCATCGGTCGTCTTCGTCGCCATCTTGTGCGCGACATGGTGGTGGCGAGCGTGGTGGCGAGCATGATGGTGGACGGCGACCATCGGCTTGGTCTCGCTGCTATGCTCGGCGGTCGTCGTGGTCGTCGTCGAATGCTCGGCGGCCTGCGCCATAACAATCGCCGGCGCGCCAAGCATCGCCACAGCTATCAGCATTGTCTTGAATGACATAGGAGACTCCCCAGTTGCCGCCGACCCATTATCGGGCTCGGCGAGCGCGTACTGCGCATCGCAATCATACGCCCAATCATCCGCCATACCAGTGGGTGAACGGGGCACGTTGTGGCGTGATAGACTGGCATTTCATCCACACCTCTGGGATCCATGCAGCCCTCGCCGGTATTGCGGTAGCCATGACCATCCCGTTACGCGCGACAAACGGGACGGCATCGTCCCTGCATCGACTCGAACATCGCTTGCACCCGCTCGTCGCCTTCGGCGTTGTGCCGGTTTTCGACTTCGCCAACCCGGGCATTTCGCTCGCCGGGGCCGGCCCAAGGCCTAATGGCAGCCGTGCCGCTCGGCATCATCGCCAGCCCATTTATCGGCAAGCAAACCCGCGTGTTCGACGCGGTCCGGGCGATGTGCCGGCTCGGACTGACGCAACGCCCCCGTGGCGCATCGTGGCGGCAAATCTACGGCGTCGCGATACTTTGCGGCATCGGCTTTACCATGAGCCCGTTTATCGCCGGCTTGGCGTTCGGCAACGGCGGCGCTAACAACGGCGTCGCCTAGCTTGGCATCATCATCGGCTCGCTCGCTTCGGCGATCGCGGGATATCTGGTTCTTGCAGGAGCACGGCGATGAGTCGCATTCGCTATCTGAACTTCTGGTTGTTCCTCGCAGCGTTGATCGTCGTCGCCATCGCCACCGAACCAGCGGCCGGCCCGGCACGGAGCGTGCTGTTCGGCTTCGATGCCGGAGCTACGTTCTGGATCATCGCGACCTTGCGGATGATGTGGGGCAGCAAGACCGACACGATGCGCGCGCGTGCGAAGGAGAATGATCCCGACAGTCACATCCTGCTGGCTATCGCACTGCTCGTCGTGGCGATCGTCCTCGTCGCCGTGACCGTTGAGTTGACCGGCGTCAGCGGCGGCCATGGCAGTGCGCTCGGCGTCGCGGGGGCAACCCTGCTGCTCGTCTGGCTATTCAGCAACCTGTTGTTTGCCTTGCATTATGCTCACGGCTTCTACGCCCCGGGTGACGAGGGCGATGCCCCCGGCCGCGGTGACGGCGAGGACCAGGACAGTGGTGGTCTCGAATTTCCCGGCGACGCGATGCCGAATTACAGCGATTTCGCCTATTTCTCCTTCGTCCTCGGCATGACCTTCCAGGTCTCGGACGTGCAGATCACCTCGCAATGGATGCGACGGCTCGCCCTCGGCCACGCCCTCGCGGCATTTCTGTTCAACATCATCGTCGTCGCACTCAGCGTCAGCCTGATCGGCAACATGCTGCAAAAATGACGCGTCCGGGCTTTTTTTGAACTGGCGTATCCGGGCATGGTGGGCGCGACAGGGTTTGAACCTGTGACCCCACCCGTGTGAAGGGTGTGCTCTACCGCTGAGCTACGCGCCCATGCCGGGAAGCACCGCGTCTAAGGGGCCCGCGGGCCGGTGTAAAGCCGCATAGCCGGGGGCGCTAGTTGACCGCCGCCTTGAGAAGCTTGCCAGGCGTGAACTTGGGCTGGTTGCTTGCATCGAGCTGCATTGGATCGCCTGTGCGCGGATTGCGAGCCGACAGCGCCTTGCGTCGCGTGACGTGAAATGTGCCGAAGCCGAGCAACCTGACGTCGTCGCCGGCGCGGAGAGCGCCAAGGATGGCATCAAGCGTGGCGTCGAGCGCTCGTCCCGAGTCGACCCGTCCCAGCCCTGTCGACTCAGCGACGAACGTAACCAGGTCCTGCTTGTTCATGGCGGTCGCGGTCTCCAGCGGACATCGTGCGCCCCCGCTCGACCCCGCGTGATCTTACGCTGAAGCCATGCCCTCTAGTCAAAAAGAAACCGCGCCGAATGCGCGGTTTCTCCTTAATAGATGGTTGCTAAAGGTTAGTGACGAATGCCGACGCCCTCCTTCGCGGCTACGGCGACGACTGCCGGATCGGGCCGTGCCGCGAGATCGTCGGTCTCGTTCCAGATGATCGGCACGAGCGGCGAAACCAGCGCGTGTTCGAGCACCTGATCGGCATGCGCGACCGGTATGATCCGCAGTCCCTCGGTGACGTTCTTCGGGATTTCAGCGAGATCTTTCTCGTTCTCCGCCGGGATCAGGACCGTCGTTATCCCTCCCCGCAGCGCGGCGAGCAGCTTCTCCTTGAGCCCGCCGATCGGCAGCACGCGTCCGCGCAACGTAACCTCGCCGGTCATGGCAATGTCCTTGCGAACAGGAATACCGGTCAAGGTCGAGACGATCGCGGTGACCATCGCCACGCCCGCGCTCGGCCCATCCTTGGGGGTTGCGCCTTCGGGAACGTGGATATGGATCTCCTTCTTCTCGAACAGGCTCGGCTTGATCCCGTAGGTCACCGACCGTGCCTTGACGAAAGACAGCGCTGCCGAAATCGATTCGGTCATGACGTCGCCGAGCTTGCCGGTGGTTTTGACCGTCCCCTTGCCGGGTGACGTCACCGCCTCGATCGTCAGCAACTCGCCACCGACCTCGGTCCATGCGAGCCCGGTGACCGCACCGATCTGATCTTCGATCTCGCCGACGCCGAACTTGTACTTCCGGATGCCGGCGAACTCGTGGAGATTGTCCGAGTCGACCGTCACCGACGTCGCCTTGCCTTCGAGGATGCGCCGCAGCGACTTCCGCGCCAGCTTGGCCAGTTCGCGCTCGAGCGTCCGCACGCCCGCCTCGCGGGTGTAATAGCGGATCAAGTCGCGCAGCGCGCCGTCGCTCACCCCGAACTCATTAAGCTTGAGCCCGTGATTCTCGTACTGCTTCGACAGCAGGTGGCGCTTGGCGATTTCGACCTTCTCATCCTCGGTGTAGCCCGGGAGCTGGATAATCTCCATCCGGTCGAGCAACGCCTGGGGCATGTTGAGCGAGTTCGCCGTCGTCACGAACATCACGTCGGACAGGTCGTAGTCGACCTCGAGATAGTGATCGTTGAACGCCTTGTTCTGCTCGGGATCGAGCACCTCGAGCAGCGCCGACGACGGATCGCCGCGGAAGTCCTGGCCGAGCTTGTCGATCTCGTCGAGCAGGAACAGCGGGTTCGATGCGCCCGCCTTCTTGAGGTTCTGGATGACCTTGCCCGGCATCGAGCCGATGTACGTCCGGCGATGGCCACGAATCTCGGCCTCGTCGCGCATCCCGCCGAGCGACTGGCGGATGAACTCGCGCCCCGTCGCCTTCGCAATTGAGCGTCCAAGCGAAGTCTTGCCCACGCCCGGAGGGCCGACGAGGCACAGGATCGGTCCCTTGAGCTTGCTGGTCCGCGCCTGCACCGCGAGATACTCGATGATCCGGTCCTTGACCTTCTCGAGCCCGTAATGATCGCCGTCGAGCACGGCCTGCGCGGCGACGATGTCGCGCTTGACCTTGGTCTTCTTGCCCCACGGCAGACTGAGGACGGTGTCGAGATAGTTGCGGACGACGGTCGCCTCGGCCGACATCGGTGACATCGCCTTGAGCTTCTTGAGCTCGCCGATGACCTTCTCGCGCGCTTCCTTGCTCAGCTTGGTCCGCGCGATCTTCTCCTCGATCTCGGCAGTCTCATCCTTGGGCTCGTCGCCCTCGCCGAGCTCGCGCTGGATCGCCTTCATCTGCTCGTTGAGATAATATTCGCGCTGGGTCTTCTCCATCTGGCGCTTGACCCGCGAGCGGATCTTCTTCTCGACTTGGAGGACACCCATCTCCCCTTCCATGAAGCCGAACACGGCCTCAAGGCGCTTGACGACCTCGAACTGGCTGAGCAACGCCTGCTTGTCGGCGATCTTGAGCGTCAGGTTCGCAGCGATGGTGTCGGCAAACCGGCCTGCCTCGTCCATCTGGCCGACCTGGACGGCAATCTCCGGCGCGGTCTTCTTGTTCAGCTTCACATAGGCTTCGAACTGCTTGACCGCCGAGCGGACCAGCCCCTCGACGAGGGTCGGGTCGCCAAGCGTCTCCTCGACCTCGTCAGCGCGTCCGACGAGATAATCGCCCGAGGTATCGAGTTCGCCGAGCGTGGCGCGCGACTGGCCCTCGACGAGCACCTTGACCGTGCCGTCGGGCAGCTTGAGCAGCTGAAGAACCGTCGCGAGCGTGCCGACGTCGTAAAGATCGCCCTCGCCGGGATCTTCGTCGCCGGGGTTCTTCTGCGACAGCAGGAAAATCTGCTTGTCGCCGCTGGTCATCACCGCCTCGAGCGCCTTGACCGATTTTTCGCGGCCGACGAACAGCGGGACGATCATCTGCGGAAATACGACGATGTCGCGCAGCGGAAGGACGGGAAGGGTCTGCATTCGTTCATCTCCACACCGCCCGGTGGCGGATCGACACGATCGCAATCACGACCGCTCCACACGGATATGGGAGCGCCCTGCCCCCGCATCAATCCACGCGCCTCGCGAGCCCGACCCTGTTAACGGCTGGCCCGGTTGCAGCCTAACACGGTCCCTGCGCGGTGATAGGTGTCGACACGCTTAACGGGGGTTTGCGACGTCGATTTCGGCAATGGTGTCGCGAACGGAACGAAGGGCCACGCGCCGGCGGAAGCCGCTCCGGGTACTTCCGATGCTACCGGCTCAGCAGATATCGCGGTCCTTCGTCTCCGGGAGCGCGAACAACGTCACGACGAACGCAACCGCGACGACGGCGAAGGTGTACCACAGGCCGCCGAACGGATCGCCGGTCCGGGCGATGATAAACTGTGAGATCAGCGGCAGGAACCCGCCGAAATACCCCGTCCCGATATGATATGGGATCGACAGCGACGTATAGCGTATCCGCGCGGGGAACAGTTCGACGAGCACCGCCGCGACGGGGCCGTAAGTCATTGCCGACAGGATGCCCAGCGCCAGCCCTGCGGCAACGATCAGCAGGTTGTTACGCGGTCCCGGATGCTCCTTGGTTGGATAGCCGGCGCGAGCGAGTGCGGCCTCGACTGCCGCCTTATCGAATTGTCCGCTGACGCTTTCGAGATCGACGGCAATCGTAGCGCCTACGGTGACGCGCAGCGGCAGGCTGCCCGATTCGCGGCGGTGAAAGCCGATACCGCGGCTCGAGAAATACTGCATCGCTTCGCCGCACGCGGTGTCCTGCTTATGGGCGAACGGGTTATAGTGACACTGCACTCCTGTCACGGTGATCGGCGCAGCGGCGGTTGCCTTCGACAGCGTCGGATTGGCGGCATCGGCCAGCAGATGAAAAAGCGGGAACAGCAGCAGCAACGTCAGGCCATATCCGCCGATAATCATCGGGCGGCGGCCCCAGCGATCACTCAGGTGCCCGGCAAGCACGAAGAATGGCGCGGAAAGCAGAGCCGTCGCGCCGCATAGCAGCTTTGCATCGGTCTCATCGACCAGCGCAGTCTGCTGAAGGAAATACAGGGTCGAAAACTGCGCCGTGTACCAGATCACGGTCAGTCCGGCAGCGATCCCGAACAGGGCGACGAACAGCAAGCGGATATTTCCCGGCGAGGCAAAGGTTTCGCGCAGCGGGTTCGCGCTTGTTTTCCCCTTCGCCTTCATTGCCATGAAGATCGGGCTCTCGCGCAACTTCAGACGGATGTACAACGACACCGCGAGGAGCAGCAGCGATACGATGAACGGCACACGCCAGCCCCACTCGGCGAAGGCGTCCTTGCCGACGAGCGCGGTGGTGCCGAGAACGACCATCAAGGACAGCAGGAAGCCGCCGACGACCGATGCCTGGATAAAACTCGTAAAGAAGCCCCGCCGCCCTTTCGGCGCGTGTTCGGCGACGTAAATCGCGGCACCGCCATACTCACCGCCGAGCGCAAGCCCCTGGAGGAGACGAAGTCCGACAAGCAGGGTCGGCGCCCAGATGCCGGCGGTGGCGAAGGTCGGCAGAAAACCGACCAGCGCTGTTGCAGTGCCCATCAGCATGATCGTTGCGAGGAAGGTGTACTTGCGCCCAATTCGGTCGCCGAGGACGCCGAACACCAGTGCGCCGATCGGTCGGACGCCGAAGCCCGCGCCGAAGGTCGCGAGGCTCAGCAACAGGCCGGCAGTCGGGTTGTCGCTCGGGAAAAACAGTCGCCCAAGCAGAACCGCAAGCGTGCCGTAGACGAAGAAATCGTACCACTCGAAGATCGTGCCGAGCGAGGACGCGACGATGATCAGCCGGTCGCGCTGCGGATGAAAAGCGACATCCCCCGTTCCCGTCGCAATCTGCGTCGCCATCGCTCATTTTCTCCCCGCGACCGTCATACGAAGGCGCGGCTGCAACAGCAAGAAAGCCGGGTTAAGCAGGCGGATCGGCGATCATCGCGGTAAAGCGGGCCTCGGCAACGGTCTTGCCGGCGACTGTCGCGCGACCCGCGAACTTGCACACTGTCGCCCGCCGCTGGATGAATTCAACGTTGAGATCGAGCAGGCAACCTGGCTCGACGGGAGCGCGGAACTTCGCCTCCTCGATCGCCATGAAATAGACGAGCTTGCCGCTGCCCTGCAGGTCCATCGACAGGATCGCGAGGACGCCAGCGGTCTGAGCCAGCGCCTCGACGATCAGGACGCCCGGCATGATCGGGCGCCCCGGGAAATGCCCGGCAAAGAATGGCTCGTTGATCGACACCGCCTTGATCCCGCGCGCCGACCGGTCGCGGACGATGTCCTCGACCCGGTCGACGAGCAGCATCGGAAACCGATGCGGGATCAGGCGCATGATCGCCTGGACACCGACCGGCTCCAGCGGCGGAAGCTCGATCGGCGGCCCGGCGGTCATCAGACGACTACTTCGCGGCAGCGGCGGTCGACACGCGCGGCAGCGCCTTGTCGAGGCGGGCGAGAACGTCGGCGGTGACGTCGATCGCCGCCGAATGCTGGAGCGTCGCGCCTTCGGCGAGAACGATCGTCGCGTTACGCTCACGCATCACGGTCGAAATGACCGGCTGCGCCGCATCGTTGATCTGCTTGAGAACGAGCTGGCGCGACGCCTGGAAATCACGATCGCGCTTCTGCAGGTCGGCTTCCGCCGCCTGCTGGCGCGTCTGCAGATCGCGCGCTTTGGTCTGCCAAGCGGTAATTGCGGCGGGAGCAGCGGTCGGCGCGGGCTGGGCCTTCTGCAAAGCCTCGCCTTCGGTGCCGAACTGCGTCCGCAACGAGGCGAGACGTGCCTGGATGGCATCGGCGCGGGTCTTGAGGTCGGCGGCCGCCTGCTTGCCGGCGGCCGACCCGTTGATGACCTGGTCCATGTCTACGATGATGACGACCGGCGGCGGCAACGCCTGTGCCAAAGCCGCGCTGCCAAGCATCGCGGTTATCATGATTGCGGTCTTCGAGATAATCTTCATTAGAATTGCGTCCCTACGTTGAATTGGAAGAGTTTGGGCTGATCGCCTTCTTGTTTCAACAATGCCTTGGCAAGGTCGAAGCGGAAGGGTCCGAATGGCGAATTCCACGAGACGCCCGCGCCGACCGCGAGACGGGGTTTGGCCGAGTTGCCGTAGAAGAACTCCCGGAAGCCGGTCCCGCCGTTATTGGCACTGCAATTCAGGCTTGCCGGAAGCTGCTTGGCCGTCGCTGGCGGCTGCTGACAGATCAGGGTCGGCTGGTTGACCTTGAACACCGCGCCGACGTCGGTGAAGATTGACGGACGCAAGCCGAGTTCCGCCCCCGCCGCGCCGAGCGGAATCTGCACCTCGATGCGGCCGCGATAATAGGCCTCGCCGCCGATCGAATCGTCGGTGAAGGTCGTCTTGTCCGCCGACACCGTGCCGTCCGCGTTGAGCGTCTTGCGAACGACGCGCGGACCGACACCGCGAATACCGAATCCGCGCAACTGGCCCTCGCCGAGGAAGAAGCGGTCGGTGAGCCGGACGGCCTGCCCGCCATAGCCGAAGATATAGCCGCCCTCGCCGCCGACGTTCAGCACGAAGCCGCTGCTGTCGCCGAACAGGGGATGATACCAGTCGTAGTTCAGCCGGGTGCGCAGGTAATTGACGCCGAAGCCGACGCCCGCGAGATCCTGGCTGAAGACGAAACGCTGCCCGCGGCTCGGCTTCACCGGGTTGTTCACGCTGTTGTAGATCAAGCTGTAGCCGACCGACGACGTCGTGTAGCTGCCGAGCGAGTCGCACAGGTAGCGGCCTGCCAGCAGCGGGTCGCAACTGGAAACGCCGGTGACCGGATTGGTAGTGTAATAGGTTGCCTGATCGAGCGTGACCTTGTCGAAGGTCAGGCCATAGCGCACCGACGCTGCCCAGAACTCGGTGATTGCAAAGCCTAGGCGGAGCTGGCCGCCCGTCGTCGTCTGCGAGTACGTCGTGTTGCGCGAATTATCGGCGAGCGTGTTGAACGCGTTATAGTCGCGGCGGAACAGGTCGAAGCCCAACGCAAGGTTGCGCCCGAACAGGTACGGCTCGGTGAAGCCGGCCTCGATCGACTTCGAATAGCTCGAGATGTTCGCCGACAGGCGCAGTTCCTGCGCCTTGCCGCGGAAGTTCCGCTGGGTGATCGAGCCCGACAGGATGAAGCGCTCGAGGCTCGAGAAACCGGCTGAAATCTGTAGTTCGCCGGTCGATTTTTCCTGGACGTTGGCCTCGAGAATGACCTTATCGGGCGTCGATCCGGGCTTCTGCTCGATCTCGAGCTTGTCCTGGAAGAAGCCAAGCCCCTGAAGGCGGTCGCGGGTCCGCTTGACCTTGAAGGTGTTGAATGCGTCGCCTTCCGCCAGGCGGAACTCGCGGCGGATGACGTCGTCCTTGGTCCGGACGTTGCCGTTGATGTTGATCTTCTCGACGTAGACGCGCGGCGCTTCGGCGATCTGGAAGACGATGTTCATCTCGCGCTTGTCTTTGTCGCGATTGAACTGCGGCCGGATGTCGGCGAACGCGTAGCCGAGCAGGCCGGCGGTTTCCTGGAGCGTGTCGACCGTGGTCTCGATCTTCTGGGCGTTGTACCAGTCGCCCTTCTTCTCGGTCAGCAGCTTCTCGAACGTGTCCGCCTTGATGTCGCGGATATCGCTCTCGATCTTGAGATCGCCGAACTTGTAGCGCTCGCCCTCGTCGACGACGTAGGTGACGATGAAGTCCTTGCGGTCGGGAGTCAGCTCGGCAACCGCCGAGACAACGCGGAAGTCGGCATAGCCCTGCGTCAGGTAGAACTGGCGAAGCTTCTGCTGGTCGTACGCCAGGCGATCGGGGTCATAAGTGTCGTTCGACGCGAAGATGCGCCACGGGCGCGCCTGCCGCGTCGCCATCGAGTTGCGCAGCACGCCGTCCTTGAACTTGGTGTTGCCGAGGATGTTGATCTGGCGGACCTTCGACTTCGATCCTTCGCTGATCTCGAAGACGACATCGACACGGTTCTGGTCGAGCTGAACGATCTTCGGTTCGACCGCGGCAGCGAAGCGTCCGCCGCGGCGATAGACTTCGAGGATGCGGCTGACGTCGGCGCGCGCCTTGGAACGGGTGAAGATCTGGCGCGGCGCGAGGCGGACTTCCTCGCGGACCTTCTCTTCCTTGACCCGCTTCGCGCCCTCGATGAGGACGCGGTTGATCACCGGGTTTTCCTTGACCGTGATCGTCAGCGTGCCGTTGTCGTCGAGGATCGTCGCGTCGGCGAACAATTCGCTCGCGTAGATTTCCTTCAGCGCCTTGTCGAGCCGGTCGCGGTCGTACGCGTCGCCGACATCGAGGTTGATGTACGACCGCACCGTCTCCGGCTCGAGACGCTCGGTCCCCTTGACGATGATTGCGTTGACCGTGCCGGAGGTATTCGGAACCGGGGTCGGAAAGCTGTCGGCGGGCGCGGCGACATCGGTCGCCGGGGCAACCTGCGCCACAGCAACGTGGCTCAGTGACGTCCCGGCGAGCAGCGCCAGCGTCAGGCGCGCAGCGCGACGAGAAGCGGTGCGGCGCGTCGCCGGCAGCATCGAACGTTCTGCTTCAGTCACGCAATTCCCGCCCTTCACACAGCCCCGTGGCACCGGCTACCCAAATGGACACCCGGCTATTCGCCCCCGCGAACCGCACCTTCACCCGAACAGCCCGGACAGGTGCTGCCAGACACCAACCGCGGCCAGATCGTTCCACGTCAGGAAAACCATCAGCGACAAAAGTGCGGCGAACCCCGACATGAAGGCGAATTCCTGAACCTTCGGTGCCAACGGTCGACGGCGGACGGCTTCGACCGCGTAGAGGAACAGATGCCCCCCGTCCAGCATCGGAACTGGCAGGAGATTGATGAATCCGAGATTAATCGAGATCAAAGCCATGAACTGGACCAGATTCGGCAGTCCAAGGACCGCTTGCTGCCCTGAAATCTGGGCGATCTTGATCGGTCCACCAAGCTCGGTGACGGCCCGGCGGCCGGTGACGACATCGACGATTCCGTCGGCCATCGTGCCGGTGAGCAGCCAGACTTCCTTGACCGCAAAGCCAAGTGCCGCGATCGGCGCGCGCCGGACGACGATGCGCCCGCCACTCCCGACGCCGAGTTGCCCCTGCGTGTAGTGGTTGCCGAAGCGATCGACCTCATCGACGAGCTTGGGCCGGACGGTGAGGTGGAGGCGTTTCCCGCCGCGATCGACCTCGGCATCGATTGGCGTGCCGGTGTTCATCGTCACGACGCGAACGACGTCCTCGAACCGCTCGACGGGCGCGCGGTCGAGCGCGACGATGCGATCGCCGGCGACGAAGCCGGCGCGATCGGCCGGGCTCCCGGCGACGACCTTGGCGACACGCGCGGGCGTGAAGGCGTGCCCGTAGATCGTGAAGAAGGCGGCGAAGACGAGGATGGCGAACGCGAAGTTGGTCATCGGCCCGGCGAGGATGATGATCGCCCGCTGCCACAACGGCTTCGACTGGAACATCACCGCGCGCTCGGCAGGGGTTGCATCCGAAACATCAGCGGCTTCGCTCGCCGCGTTCATGTCGCCTGCGAACTTGACGTAGCCGCCGAGGGGCAACATCCCGACTTTCCAGCGCGTCCCGCGGCGGTCGGTCCAGCCGGCGATCTCGCGCCCGAAGCCGATCGAGAAGGCGTCGGCCTTCACCCCAAAGATGCGGCCGGCGAGGTAATGGCCGAACTCGTGGATGAAGACGAGGACGCCGATGACGACGGCGAAGGTCGCAACGGTGAGGATCAGGCTCGGTTGCGGCATCGTCTCCATCAGCGCGTCCTGTTCGCCATGAGCCGCGTCGCCTCGATGCGAGCGCGGGCATCGATCGCGACGACCTCATCGAGCGAGGTGATCGGTGCCGCATCGAGGCAATCGAGGGTATCGGCGACGATTGCGGCGATATCAAGAAAACCTATCTTGCCCCCAAGGAAGCCCGCGACGGCGACCTCGTTCGCGGCGTTGAGCACCGCCGGGGCCGACCCGCCGGTCCGGAGGGCCGCCCATGCCAGGCCGAGTGCCGGAAAGCGGTCGAAGTCGGGAGCCTCGAATTCGAGCCGCGCGACGCTGGCGAGATCGAGGCGCGCGCTCGGCGTCGCCATGCGCTCGGGCCATGCGAGGCAGTAAGCGATCGGGGTTCGCATGTCGGGAGTGCCGAGCTGGGCGAGCATCGATCCGTCGATGTACTCGACGAAGCTGTGCACGACCGACTGCGGATGGACGATGACCTCGAGCTGGTCGGCGGTCACCGGGAACAGGTGGTGGGCCTCGATGAGTTCGAGCCCCTTGTTCATCAACGTCGCGGAGTCGACCGAGATCTTCGCGCCCATCGACCATACCGGGTGATTACACGCCTGCTGCGGCGTGGCGTGGCGCATCGTCTCTATCGAGGCGGTCCGAAACGGGCCGCCCGACGCGGTCAGGATGATCCGCGTAACCCGGTCGGGACGCGCGTGGTCGAACACCTGGAAGATCGCGTTATGCTCGGAATCGACCGGCAGCAGCACCGAGCCCGATGCCTTTGCCGCAGCTCGAACGAGATCGCCGGCGCAAACGAGGGTCTCCTTGTTGGCGATGGCGAGCGTTGCGCCGCGCTCGACCGCAGCCAGCGTCGGCGGGAGACCGGCTGCGCCGACGATCGCCGAGAGCACGACCTCGGCGGGCCGCCGTGCCGCATCGCACAGCGCGATCGCACCCGCCGCGACTTCAATCCCGCTTCCGGCAAGCGCTTCCTTGAGCGCGGCGTAGGCGGTTTCGTCGGCGACAACCGCGAGTTCCGCGCCGACGGCACGTGCCGCGCTTGCCAAGCCGGCGACGTCGCTGTTCGCCGTCAGCGACTGGACGCGCCAGTCGCCAGGGGCGCGCTTGATCAGGTCGAGCGTCGATGCGCCGACCGACCCTGTCGCGCCGAGAACGGTGATACCGCGCGGGCTCATAGCGTAATTCCGCTGATTGCGACGAGTGCCGCTGCGCATACGGCGACCGGGACGAGGCCGTCGATCCGGTCCATCACACCGCCGTGACCGGGGAGCAGTGTTCCTGAGTCCTTGACCCCGGCGCGACGCTTGAGCCAGCTTTCGAACAGGTCGCCGGCGATCGCGACGACCGCGAGGAAGGCGGCGATGACGCTGAAGATCGCGATCGTCTGGAGGTGGCTGACGTCGCCCTCGACCGTCGGACCGACCGCCAAAGCCGTCAAAATCGCTCCGGTGATGACGGCGGCGATGATCCCGCCGAAGGCACCCGCCCACGTCTTGTTCGGACTGATCGATGGGGCGAGCTTGCTGCCGCCGATCGCGCGCCCGGTAAAATACGCGCCGATGTCGGTCGCCCAGACGATCGCGAGCACCGCGATCGTCAGCGCGATGCCGGTGTTGGGCAGTCCGCGCAGCCAGATCAGCGCGATCATCGGCAGGCCGCAATACAGCAATCCCGCTGCCAGCCAGAACGCGCGCTGGCGGTCGAAGCTGCGCATGAATAGCCCCAAAATGCCGGCGGCGGCGGCGAGGACGATGACGGCGTCGATCGACGACTGACGCGCGGCGACGCCCCAGGTAAATGCGAGGACGACGAGGCTCGCCAGCCGGAAGCCGCGGCCGATGCCGTGCATGACGCACCACTCGGCGCTCATCAGCAGGACCGCGGCGGCGACGAGCGTGGTGAAGGCGATGCCGCCGTACCACACCGCGGCGCAGGCGATGACGATGAGCCCGGCGCCGACGACAACGCGGGTCGCGAGCCCGCCGCTCGCGATCGACTCAGCGGCCACCATAACGCCGGTCCCGGGTGCCGAACGCCGCCACCGCCGCCGTCAGCGACGCCGCGTTGAAGTCAGGCCACAGCTCGTCCGTGAAGACCAACTCGGCATAGGCCGCCTGCCACAGCAGGAAGTTCGACAGCCGCTGCTCCCCGCTCGTGCGGATCACGAGGTCGGGCGGCGGCAGGTCGGCGGTATCGAGACGTGCCTCGATCCCGGCGGCATCGATTGCCGCCGGGTCGAGCGTCCCGTCGCGAGCCGCAGTCGCCAATTCGCGCACGACCCGGGTCAGTTCGTCGTGCGAGCCGTAATTGAGCGCGAGGACCAACGTCATCTTGACGTTGTCGCGGGTCAGTTCGGCGGCGTTGTCGAGCAAACTGACGAGGTCGGCGTGAAGTCCCGACAGGTCGCCGATGAAGCGCAGGCGGATGCCGTTGCGGTGAAGTTCGGCGATCTCGGTGCGGAGATAGTGACGGAGCAACCCCATCAGGTCGCTGACTTCCTCGGCTGGGCGACGCCAGTTCTCGCTCGAAAAGGCGTAAAGCGTCAGCACTTCGATGCCGAGCGTCGGTGCGGTCTCGACCGCGCGGCGGACCGCCTCGACGCCTTTGCGGTGCCCGGCAAGCCGCGGCAGGTGGCGCTTTTTCGCCCAGCGCCCGTTGCCGTCCATGATGATCGCAACGTGCCGCGGCGGCGTCGCCGCCCCGCCGCCAGCGGCCACGCCGCCGGTCACGGCCGCAGTGTCGCGATTGGCGGGACGCAGGATCACTTGCCGAGGATTTCCTTTTCCTTGGCGGCAGACGCGGCATCCATCTCGGCGGTGATCTTGTCGGTGATCTTCTGGACGTCAGTCTCGAGCTTCTTCTGCTCGTCCTGACTGATGTCGCCCTTCTTCTCAGCGGCCTTGAGGCTTTCCATGCCGTCGCGACGGACGTTGCGGACGGCGATCTTGGCCTTCTCCGAATACTGCGACGCGAGCTTGGCGAGTTCCTTACGGCGCTCCTCGGTCAGGTCGGGGATCGGCAGGCGCAGCGTCTGGCCGTCGGTGATCGGGTTGAGCCCGAGACCCGCCGAGCGGATCGCCTTCTCGACCATCGAAACGTTCGACTTATCCCAGATCTGGACCGACAGCATCCGCGGCTCGGGCGCGGTGACCGTCGCGACCTGCGATAGCGCCATGTTCGAGCCGTAGACCTCGACGGTCACCCGGTCGAGCAGCGACGTCGACGCGCGCCCGGTCCGCAGCCCGCCGAGGTCGGCCCTGAGCGCATCGACCGCCGAATTCATCCGCCGCTCGAGATCGGCCTTGTGCGCAACTGCATCGAAGATCGCCATTGTCTTATCCTTCCCCGTCGACGGAGGTCGACAACACCGAATCGTCGCCAGCTAGAACCGGCGCATTGCCGACTGTGGTCGACACGCCTTCGCCGGCGAGGACCGCCGTCAGGCTACCCTCGGCGCGGATGTTGAACACGACGATCGGGATGTTGTTGTCGCGGCACAAAGCCACCGCGCTTGCATCCATCACCTTCAAGTCGTCCGCCAGGACCTTGGAAAAGCTCAGCGTTTCGTAGCGCTTGGCGGTCGCGACCTGCTTCGGGTCGGCGTCATAGACCCCGTCGACGCTGGTCCCCTTGAACAGCGCGTCACAGCCCATTTCAGCGGCACGGAGCGCGGCGGCGGTATCGGTGGTGAAGAACGGATTTCCAGTCCCGGCGGCGAAGATCACCACCCGGCCCTTCTCGATGTGCCGCTCGGCGCGCCGCCGGATATAGGGTTCGCAGACGCTCGCCATCGGGATCGCCGACTGGACGCGGGTGTCGACCCCGGCGCGTTCGAGCGCGTTCTGGACCGCGAGCGCGTTCATCACCGTCGCCAGCATGCCCATGTAATCGGCGCTGGCGCGGTCGAAACCCTTCGCCGCCGCCGCCAAGCCACGGAAGATGTTGCCACCGCCGACGACGAGGCAAAGCTCAAAGCCGGCGTCACGGGCACGCTTGACCTCGACTGCGATGCGAGCGGTTTCAGCCGGGTCGATGCCATACTGACCCGACCCCATCAGCGCTTCGCCCGACAGTTTGAGCAGGATGCGCTTGTACGTTGGTCGAGCCATAGGGGACGTCAACTCCGGGAACCGCGGTGACACTAGAGACGGGGCTGGACGCTGCCAACCCCGGCGATCAGGCGCGAGGTTCGGGCGGCGGCGCGATCCCTGAAGCAGCGGCGACCTCGGCGGCGAAATCGCTGGTTTCGCGCTCGATGCCCTCGCCGAGCTGGAAGCGGACGAATTCGGTGACGGTGATCGGTGTGCCGGCGGTCTTGGCGGCGGCGGCGACGACATCGCCGACCTTCGACTTGCCGTCGATGACGAACACCTGCGTCAGCAGCGCGTTCTCCTGGCGGTACTTCTTAACGCCACCTTCAATCATCTTCTCGAGGATTTCCGGGGGCTTGCCCGAACCGGCGGCCTTTTCGCGAGCGATCGCGCGTTCACGCTCGACAACGACGGGGTCGAGGCCGTTCTCGTCGAGCGCCAGCGGGTTGGCGGCGGCGATGTGCATTGCGATCTGGCGGCCGAGCGGCTCGAGGACATCGGCCGGCGCCGACGACTGCAGGCCGACGAGCACGCCGATCTTGCCCATGCCGGTAACGACGGCGTTGTGGACGTACGAGACGACGACGCCTTCGGAGACTTCGACGATCTTGGCGCGGCGGAGCGACTGGTTCTCGCCGATCGTCGCGATGTTGTGGAGCAGGACGTCCTTAACGCTCATGCCGTCGCGCTCGGGATAGAGCGCGCCGAGGAGGACTTCGACGTCGTCGCCGTGGGTTGCCGACATGCCGGTAACGGTGCGGACGAAGCTCTGGAACTGGTCGTTCTTAGCGACGAAGTCGGTCTCCGAATTGACCTCGACCGCTGCGCCGCGGTTGCCCGAGACCTGAACGCCGACAAGGCCCTCGGCGGCAGTACGGCCGGCCTTCTTGGCGGCAGACGCGAGACCCTTGGTACGCAGCCAATCGACCGCGGCTTCCATTTCGCCGCCGTTTTCGCTCAACGCCTTCTTGCAGTCCATCATGCCCGCGCCGGTGCGGTCGCGCAGGTCCTTGACCATGCTCGCGGTGATGTCGGCCATGACGAAGCTCCTTGGAATTCAACGATTTGATTCGGCGCCCTCGCAACAGCGGGACCCATCACATCCTTTCGGCAGACGGGTCCCGCGTTCGCGAGGAAGAGTGTTAGAGTTAGGCCTGGGCAGGCTCGTGCTCGACGGTTGCCGCAGTGGCGACGTCGATCATCTGCGCGGCGACTTCGACATCGGGAGCAGGAGCGACGTGGACGCCAACGTCACCAAGCGCTTCGACCATCGTCGTCGGCAGCGGCTCGGCGTGGACCGGGGCGGGCGCGGCGTAAACCTCGACTGGCGGCTCGTCCATCGCGCCGAGGTCGATGCCCTGCGAAGCCTGGCGGCCCTGGCGGGCGTCGATGATCGTGTCGGCGATCGCGTTGCAATACAGCAGCACGGCGCGGCTGGCATCGTCGTTACCCGGAACCGGGAAGGCGATGCCGCTCGGGTCGGTGTTGGTGTCGAGGATCGCGATGACCGGGATGCCGAGCGTGTTGGCTTCCTTGATCGCGAGGTCTTCCTTGTTGACGTCGATAACGAAGATGATGTCGGGCAGCCCGCCCATGTCGCGGATGCCGCCGAGCGACAGCTCGAACTTGTCGCGCTCGCGGGTGAGCTTGAGGACCTCCTTCTTGGTCAGGCCGGCGGTATCGCTCGACAGCTGCTCCTCGAGCATCTTGAAGCGCTTGATCGAACCCGAGATCGTCTTCCAGTTGGTCAGCATGCCGCCGAGCCAGCGATGGTTGACATAATGCTGGCCCGAGCGACGCGCGGCCTCGGCGACGGGATCCTGCGCCTGGCGCTTGGTGCCGACGAAAAGGACCTTGCCGCCGCTGGCGACGGTCGCGCGGACAAAGTCGAGGGCGCGCGCGAACAGCGGCACGGTCTGCGACAGGTCGATGATGTGGACGCCGTTGCGGTCACCGAAGATGTAGGGCTTCATCTTCGGGTTCCAGCGGTGGGTCTGGTGGCCGAAGTGGGCGCCAACTTCCAAAAGCTGCGCCATCGAGACGACGGGGGTCGCCATAGGTCTTTCTCCTCTATCCGGTTGTGCCGCCGCAGGGGGTGTAACGGGCGAGCCCGGCACCGGATGGGTTGCCCCTGCGTGAGTGGTTGCGTGAGATAGGCCCGTTAGCCGAAACTGCTGCGCGATGCAAGCGTGGAGCGCGTCCGGTACTCGAGCTTACGCTTGTTTTAGCAGTGTGACGGCTTGGCGGACCGACCCCCGCCGGGCTAGCAATGAGACGCTTTGCTGGCCATATCCGTCGCGACGATGAACGTCGCCCGACGCGGCAACACCGCGGATCGCGAGACCGGCGGTGTTGCCGTCTCGAGGGAATGCCTCAGGCGGCGACGGTGGCCGTACGGCGGCGCAGGGCACTGCCGACGAGACCGAAGCCGCCGAGCATCAGCGCCCAGCTGGCGGGCTCGGGAACGGCACCGGCGAGGGTGACGTTGTCGAATTCGAAGCCGCCGCCGGACTGGTGGAACTGAATGCTCGTGATGTCCTTGGTGCTCGAGAAATTAACGAAAGCAAAGGGCTCCGTCGCATCACCGCCATTGTTCGGGTTGCCGAAATAGGTGCTGCCGAGCGCACCGATCGAGGCGACAAGGTTGAACGAACCGAGGCTGGTCGTGCCGCTGAATAGTTCGACGGTATTGTTGTGGTCTAGCGCCGCTGCCCACAGGCCGAAGAAGTGGATTGCCTTGCTCAAGGTGATCGTCGCGTCGCCGTGGACGACGCCGTAATGGGTCGATCCGCCGACGCCACCATATAAGGCGCCGTTATTGCTATAGCTCGACGGCAGGCCGAGCTGAAAGCCGGTAAAGGTCGCACTGATCGCCGACCCGCCGCCGAAGTTCGAGACAAACGGCGCCAGATTGGGCGTGCCGTCGGAGTTCGGGGTCCCCGGGCCGCGCGTCGAGAAATCCTCGATGTAGGTTGATGCCGGTGCGTAAAGCGTGGTCGCCTGGACGCCGGCGTTTTCGACAGTGACGGTGACCGTCGCTCCAGCACTGACGGCTGCAGAGACCGCGATAGCGCTCGCTGCGAAACGAAGCAATTTGTTCGCAGAGAAAACTCCCGCGTGACCGTCATCGACCGGACCGAAAGTTTCGCTACCAGAACGACCTGTGCTTAGCAAACTTTAATCACACTTCGACGACGCCTGTCGCGGCGTGTTCGAGCCGCCCTACCCGCCCCGCTCCTCGATATGCTCGTCGATGCGGATGCGGACCCACGCGCCGATCAGCGCCTTGCCGCCGACGCGCGGCGGGCGGACGTGGAACTGGAACGCCGCCTGCCGCATGCCGCGCGCAAGGCCGAGCCCGGGTTGCGAGTCGCCGAGCTCCTGGCAGTCCTCGACGCGATTGCGCTCGGCCGTGCGGCAGACGATCACGCCCCAGCTTTCGTTGGGTATATTGTGCGGCAGGTAGCTCGACAGCTCGGCGTGAGTCGGCTCGGTGACCCATTCAGCGTTATACAGCGGCTCGCCGCCCGGGGCGCCGTCGGCGCTGTAGAGCGATCCCGACTCGTTGCCCGCGCCAACCTTGCCCGGGCCGACCCCGGTGCCGTCGGTCGCCGCGGCGACGTCGTTCTTGTGGTTGGGCAAGGCGGCGATATCGACTGCGTCGGTCAGTTCGGTGGTGAACAGCTTGGTCGACGGCTGGTCGGACTTGGGGACCTTGACCACCGGTTTGGTAACGACGCGGCTCGGCGCCTTGCGCGGCGGCGCCCCGGCATGGGCGTGCTTCGCCTGGACCACCGGCTTCTTCGCCGGGGTCGGCGCCTGGATCGGCGACAGCGTGAAGGTCTTCGGCCCCGGCGGTGCCTTCGGCTGCTTCGGGTTGAGCGACAGCAGCAGAAGCGCGAGCAGCAGGTGGACGAGGATGACGGCGATCAACCCCGTCGCACGACGGTTGAGCTTGGGGCGATCGAACATCGCGAAATTGGGGAAGAACGCCGCACGCATGGCTCGCCGCGCTACCCCGCGCTGCGGTGCGGCACAAGGCGGCGTAATGGCTTTCGTCGAAAAGGCGCTCACCGGACGGGGGTACGTCGGCGCGGCGACAATCCCTTGTTTACGGGCGGCCGAGCACTGCCCCCTACCCTCCGACGCAAAACGGTAATATCGGCGTGGCATCGCTTCGCAAACTGCTGGGGAACCTGAACATGGCACGGATGCGGACGCGGATGCTTGGCGCAATGCTACTTGCCGGGACGGCCTTCGCCGCGCCTGCCCTCGCAGCGACGCCAGCGGTCGCGGTGACCGCTCCGCCGGTGCCCAAGCTGATCGTCGCGATCTCGGTCGATCAGTTCTCGGCGGCGCTTTTCGACCAGTACCGCAGCCATTTCACCGGCGGCCTCAAGACGATGGCCGACCACGGCGTCGTCTTTCCCAACGGCTACCAGAGCCACGCCGCGACCGAGACCTGCCCCGGCCACTCGACGATCCTGACCGGGCGCCACCCGTCGGCGACCGGCATTGTCGCCAACAGCTGGTACGACCACGCCGCCAAGGCGCAGACCTATTGCATGCTCGACCCGAGCTCACCAGTCCCCGGCCGCCCGGACGCGCCACGCGGCCCCGCCAACCTCAAGGTGCCGACGCTCGGCGAGTGGATGAAGGCCTCGAACCCCGCCAGCCGGACCTTCGCCGTGTCGGGCAAGGACCGCGGCGCGATTACGATGGCTGGCCACGGCGCCGACGGCACCTTTTGGTGGGACGACTTGAACGGCGGCTTCACCACTTACGTCCCCGCCGGCATGAACGAAGCGGCGCGGCTCGCTCCCGTCGTTGCCTACAACGCGGCGTTGGCGGCGAAATGGCTCAAGGCCGCGCCGAAGTGGGTGCCGCTGGACCCGAAGTGCAAGGTCGACCTCGGCCCACGGCGTTATGGCCGGCTGACGGTTGACGACGAGTTGCCGCCGCTCGGCTGGATCGCCCCTGCGCCGGGGACCGATTTCTCGAAGGACAGCTATTTCCAGTCGTGGCTGCGCGCGTCGCCGGTCTACGATCAGATTGCGCTCGACCTCGCGACGCAGCTGATCGCGACGCAGAAGCTCGGCCAAGGCGCCGCCCCCGACGTCCTCGCGATCAGCCTCAGCGCGACCGATTACGTCGGCCACCGCTACGGTGCCGAGAGCGCCGAGCAGTGCGATAATCTCGCCCACCTCGATGCGATGCTCGGGGTCTTCCTCGGCAAGCTCGAGGCACTCAAGGTTCCGGTTCTCGTCGTGCTGACCGCCGACCACGGCAGCGTCGATGTCGCCGAGCGCGCCGCGCAGCGCGGCATGCCAGCCGCCCGGGTCAACCCGAAGACCTTCATGGCCGAAGTCGGCGCGGCGGTGCAGGCCGATCTCAAGCTCGACGCCAGCCCGCTCGCCGGTGACCCGTACGAGATTACGATCGTCCCGCCCGAAGGCGCGAACGTCAAGCTGGTCGAGCGCATCACCACGGCGACGATCGCCGAACTCCACAAGCGTCCCGAGGTCGTCGAGGTCTATACCAAGTCGCAGGCGCTCGCGGGCCTGCCGCCGAAGGGCAAGCCCGCCGACGAGATGACCCTGCTCGAGCGCATCGCGGAATCGACCGACCCGGTCCGCAGCGGCGACATCATGGCGGTGCTCCAGCCGTACACCACGCTCGGCGACCCGCAGTCGCTCGGCGATACCGTTGCCGGACACGGGTCGGTATGGAACTACGACCGCCGCGTCCCGATCCTGTTCTGGTGGCCCGGCGCCGCCGGCTTCGAGCAGCCGCTCCCGGTCGAAACGGTCGACATCGCGCCGACCCTGGCGGCGGTGGTTGGGGTCAAGACGCCGGTGGTCGATGGGCGGTGTCTCGATCTGGATCGGGAGGCGACAACGACTTGCAAGTGAGAGGCGGGTGATCGTCTCCGTTGCTGGTTCGCGGAAACGCGGAGTCGAGGTGCAAAGCTCGTCCGACACGAAACTTGCGGCGCGCTGATGTCCTGAAGGGGTGCAAACGGGCGAGAACGTGCGCTCAGCGCGTCGTCTATCGCTCCTCGTGATCAACCATCATGCTATAGGTCCTGCGTTTTGCAACGAGCAGGGCATCGTCCGCCTCGGATAACAGGCCCGCCAAAGACATGTTGGCCAGCCCCGTCACGGCGGAGCCGATGCTGACACCGACCGCGATGACGTGTCCCTTCGCCAGATATGGGAGCGAGATCGCCCGGCTCAGGGCGTCGGCGAATAGCTCGGCGTCCTGATAACTTCCGACACTGTGCTGGACGACGACGAACTCGTCGCCGCCGGTGCGCGATGCGACATCACCCGGATTGATCGACCCGCGTATCCGCTCCGCGATCTGCCGGAGCAGCTCATCGCCTGCAGGATGACCGTAACGGTCGTTCACCGGCTTGAAGCGGTTGAGGTCGAGGCAGTGGACCGCGAGGCCGATGTCCTCGTCGCTCGCGCGCACCAGCCGGTCGAAGCCCTCCCTCAGCCCAAGTCGATTGGTGAGCCCGGTCAGGGCATCGTGTCGCGCAATGCTCGCCAGGGCGTTACGCTCGTCGATGTGGCGTCTCAGGCTATAATAGCCGCTCCACACGCTCTCGAGACCACCGAGCAAGAACAGAACGCAGGTCACCGCCAGCAGATAATGCCCGAGGTCGCCATGCATCGCCGCTGCGACGACAACTGGAATCACGACGAGGAGCAGTGAGACGGTGCAGATCTGCGGCCGCGACAGTCCGCGAACGACGATGCCGGCACTGTGTCCGAACAACAAGGCGGTCACGAGCAGTTGCGGCATCGGCGGTGGGCTGCTGAAGTTCAGCGCCGTCAAGCCGCCGACCGCCACAGAAAACACCCAGCCGCTATAAGCGTGCCATCGCTCCCACGCCTTCGCCTCGACAATCGTCAGGGGTGTCGGCGACCGCCATCGGAAACGCAGGATCAGGAGCAATTTATAAAGCGCTGACGCCATTCCCGCCGCCGCGAGGCCCGCGACCCAGATTTTGCTGCGGGAGTCCGCTTCGGAATACGAAAACGCAGCCACGGCGAGGAAGACAAAGGTCATGATGACCGGCGGGCATAGCACGCGGTAAATCACCGAGATGAGCTCGACGCGAACGTCGTCGGGCTCGGACCGGAGGCTGGAGGGCGTTGACATGAAGTGTGTTCGCACGGCCCGTGATTAAAAAAAACCAAAATCTATCAGCAATATATCCCCGCGGAAGATCGTTGCCGACTTGCGGCCGCTGGCCTGGCGCGCCGAATGCTCGCGAATGGGCAAAAGCAGGTCTGGTCCGGCTCCCCCCTGTCCTACACTCCCCGACCTGCGCTAGCCTTCCCCGTCGCCATCGGGCAGCGCCTGTTCTTTCTCATCGGTGAAATTTCGTCGCGCCCGCAGGGAGCGGGACCGCGAAAAACACCGTCGTTTGTGTGAACTTATTTTGAACTTAGCATCGGTTCGCCAGCGCTAACGCGGCACGCAGCAGCTAACTCGCCTCGACGCAAACCGCCCCAAGCTTCGTCGTCAGTATCCAGCGAAGACCCTCCGGCGGGTAAGTCGTCACGCCGGAACTGCCGAGCGCGGTCGCCAGACCCGCGCCGGTCAGCCGCAAGCCGAACCCGGTCCGGCTCGGTGGCATGACGAGTGGCCCGCCGCTCTCGGTCCACGCCATCTCGAAAATCGGCTCGTTCGCCCCCTCCTTCACCGCCCAGGTGATCGCGATCGTCCCGGCATCATTCGCCAGAGCGCCGTATTTGAGCGCATTGGTGAACAGCTCATGGAGCGCCATCGACAGCGCGAGGGCCGATCGCGAGCGCAGCTTGATCGCGGGACCATCGACACGCACCCGGTCGCGGTCGAGGCAGTGCAGCAACACCGCGCCCTCGACGAGCGCACCCAGCGGCGCCTCGGTCCAGCTCGATTGTGTAAGAATATCATGGGCATGGGCGAGCGTGATCAGGCGGCTGGTGATCGCATCGCGCGCTTCCGCCGGGGTCGCGACGTTGCGCAGCGACTGGGTGACGATGCCCTGAACGATCGACAACATGTTCTTGACCCGGTGCTGCAGCTCGTGCGTCAGCAGCCGCCGATGTTCCTCGGCAGCACGCTGGGTCGTCACGTCCATACCTTCGCAGAAGATGCCGATGACGGCACCGTCGCTGGCAAAGATGGGCGCATAGACGAAGGTGATGAAATGCTCTTCCGGCGGGCCGTCGGGGTTGTTGCGCAACAGGATCGGCATCGCTTCGGGGGTGAGCCTCTCCCCGGTCGCATAGACCTGGTCGAGCAGTTCGAGGAAACCCTGGCCGCCGATCTCGGGGAAGGCATCGCGGACCGGCCGGCCGATGAAATCACGCGCCCCGAACATTTCCTTGTACGCTGTGTTGACGAATTCGAAGATGTGGTCGGGCCCGCGCAGCACGGTGATGAACCCCGGTGCCGCCTCGAACATCCGCTGCTGCCGCTGGGCGGCCGACGCGAGCGCGCGTTTGGCAAGGACCTCCTCGGTCGTCTCCGTGCAGACGACCAGGACTCCGCCGATGCCGTTCGCAGCAGCCGGGTCGTGGATCGGGCTGTAGCTGTAGGTCCAGTAAACGTCTTCGCACCGGCCGTTGCGGGTCATCGGTACGAGGCTGTTTTCGTGCCACGTCGCCCCCCGCCCCGACATGACCTGGTCGATCTGCGGACCGATGATCGGCCAGATCTCCTGCCAGACTTCAGCCGCGGCGCGGCCGAGCGAACCGGGGTGCCGTTCGGGGCCGATCGACTGGCTATAGGCGTCGTTGTAGAAACAGAGCAGTTCCGTGCCCCACCAAATGTACATCGGATGACCGGTATTGAGCATCAGCTGGACGACTGTCTTCAGCCCCTGCGGCCAGCCGTCCGGATCTCCGAGGGTGCTCGAGTGCCAGTCATGCGATCGCATGAGCGCGCCCATCGTGCCGCCGCCGGCCAAAAAGGGAGGTGAAGCCTGCAAGTCGATCGTGCCCCGTGACCGAAGCTAGGTTGCTTCCACACCCGCCGCTTATGAACGCACAAGTCGATCGTTGCAAAGACGTATCGTGGTCGTTGCGGCGCCTTCCGCGCGCTCTGCGCGACTAGCTTGCCGCCATCAGCGTCGCGCCGACGACTCCGCGCAACCGCTCGACCTTAGCCACGACTTCATTGTCGATGGCGAAATCCAGGCCGAGCGACAGGTTCGCCCGGCCACCGTTACCGAGCGGGACGCGCGCGATGATCTCGCCCTTGCCTCCGCGCCGCCCGAACACCAGCCCGGCGAGTGCGTCGATCCCTGCCCCCGACAGCTCGACCGTCAGGCGGCAACGCGACGCCTTCGCCAGCGCCGCCAGTGGCTTGACCCCGCGGATCGTCACGCGCGGCGTTTCCTCGCCGGGCCGCCACATCAGTTCGGCACTGACGAGCACCGCGTCGGCAGCGGCGTGCGCGGCAACGATCTGCGACTGCGCCGCATCGTCGAAGCAGCTCGCGACATACTGGCCGCTCGCGTCGGACATCGTCAGCAACAGGTACTTGTCGCTCTTGCCATTCTGCGGGGCCCGCCACTTGAGATCCTCGATCAGCCCCGCCATCGTCGCCGGCAGGCGCCCGCCACCCGGAGGCGGCTCGACCGTGGCGCACTGGGCATAGGTCCGCGCGCCGTGGGCGGTGAGGATATGCGCAAAGCCCTCGACCGGGTGGCCCGAGAAGTAGAAGCCGAACGCATCCTTTTCGTGCGCCATCGTCTCGGCGAGGCTCCAGCCCATTCCGGGAGGCACTAGCATGGCCAACCCGCGGTCGTGGCTCTCGCCGAACATCGCGACCTGCGCGCTTTCACGGGCGGCGGCGGCGTTTTGCGCGGTGCCGAGGATCGCCTCGGCAAGGGCATGGACCCCGGCGCGGTTCTTCTCGATCCCGTCGAACGCGCCGCCCCCAACAAGCGCCTCGAGCTGGCGCTTGTTGAGCAATTTGGGGTCGACCCGGCGCGAGAAGTCGGCGAGCCCGGTGAACCTGCCGCCGCGACCCCGCTCCTCGGCAATCCCCGCCATCGCCTTCTCGCCAACGCTTTTCAGCGCCGCCAGCCCGAAGCGGACGCTGTTGTCCTCGACGGTGAAATCGGCGCTGCTGGCGTTGATGCACGGCGGCAGGCACGGCACCGCCATCCGCCGCATGTCGTCGACGAAGATCGCCAGCCGGTCGGTGTTGGTGATGTCGAACGCCATCGACGCAGCGTAGAACTCGACCGGGTGGTGGGTCTTGAGCCACGCCGTGTGGTAGCTGACGAGGGCGTAGGCGGCGGCGTGGCTCTTGTTGAAACCATAGCCGGCGAACTTGTTGACGAGCTCGAAGATCGCCGCCGCCTGGCGCTTGTCGACGCCGTTCTTCGCCGCCCCGTCGGCGAAACGCGCCTTCTGCGCCTGCATCTCGGCGGCGATCTTCTTGCCCATCGCGCGGCGCAGCAGGTCGGCCTCGCCAAGGCTGTAGCCGGCGAGGATCTGGGCGATCTGCATCACCTGTTCCTGGTAAATGATGACGCCGTAGGTTTCCTTGAGGACGCCTTCGAGGCTCGGGTGGAGATAGTCGGGCACTTCCTCGCCGTTCTTGCGGCGGCCGAAGCTCGGGATGTTCTCCATCGGCCCCGGGCGGTACAAAGCGCCGAGCGCGATGATGTCGGCGAAGCAGTCGGGCCGGACCTGCGTCAGCGCCCGGCGCATGCCCTCGGATTCGAACTGGAAGACCCCGACAGTGTCGCCGCGTGCGATCAGCCGGTACGTCTCCTCGTCGTCGAGCGGAAGGGCGGCGAGGTCGAGGACGACGCCCTTCGCCAGCAGCAATTCGCGGGCGCGTTCGAGCACCGACAGCGTCTTCAGCCCGAGGAAGTCGAACTTGACCAGCCCGGCCTTCTCGACCCACTTCATGTCGAACTGCGTCACCGGCATGTCCGAGCGCGGGTCGCGGTACATCGGCACGAGCTGGCTCAGCGGTCGGTCGCCGATGACGACCCCGGCGGCGTGGGTCGACGAGTGGCGCGGCAGGCCTTCGAGCTTCAACGCGATCTCGAGCAGATGCGCGACCTTGGGATCGCGGTCGCGCTCCGCCACCAGTTCGGACACGCCGTTGATCGCGCGCGCCAGCGTCCACGGATCGGTCGGGTGGTTGGGGATCAGCTTGGCGATGCGATCGATCTGCCCGTACGGCATCTGCAACACGCGGCCGACGTCCTTGAGGACCGCGCGCGCCTTCAGTTTCCCGAAGGTGATGATCTGCGCCACCTGCCCGCGCCCATAGCGCGTCTGGACATAGCGGATGACCTCCCCGCGACGGGTTTCGCAGAAGTCGATGTCGAAGTCGGGCATCGACACGCGCTCGGGGTTGAGGAAGCGCTCGAACAGCAGGCCGTGCTGGAGAGGGTCGAGGTCGGTGATCGTCAGCGCCCAGGCAACGACCGACCCCGCCCCCGATCCACGCCCCGGCCCGACCGGGATGCCCTGCGCCTTCGCCCATTGGATAAAGTCGGCGACGATCAGGAAGTAGCCGGGGAAGCCCATCCGCGCGATGACGCCGAGCTCGAACACGCACCGCTCGCGGTACGGCGTCGCCGCGTCGCCGTCGAAGCCGAGCGCTTTGAGACGCCGGTCGAGACCCGCCGTCGCCTGCTCGGCGAGCGCGGTCACCTCCGCCGCGGGATCACCCGCAAGGCTCGGCAGGATCGGCTCGCGCGACGGCGCCTTGTAGGCGCAGCGCTGGGCGACGACGAGCGTCGTCGCGCACGCCTCGGGCAGGTCGGCGAACAGCTCGAGCATCGTCTTGGCCGATTTAAGCCAATGCTCAGGGTTCGACCGCCGCCGCTCAGCGGTGTCGACATAGGCACCATCGGCGATGCACAGCATGACGTCGTGCGCGGCGTGAACCTTGGCGTCGAGGAAGCGCGCCGGGTTGGTCGCGACGAGCGGCAGGTCGCGGGCATGGGCGAGCTCGACGAGCGCGGCTTCGGCCTTGGTCTCGATCGGATCGCCGCTGCGGCTCAATTCGATATACAGCCGGTCGGGGAATAACGCGACAAGTGCGTCGGCGTAGGCAGTCGCGTCCTGCCCCTCAGCGAGCAGCCGCGCCAACGCCCCCTCGGGCCCCGCCGTCAGCGCGATCAGCCCATCGGTTCGGCCTTCAAGGCCCGCCAGCGTCAGGTGCGGTTCGTCGGCTGCATCGCAGCCGAGGTGTGCCTCGCTGACGATGGCGATGAGGTTGTCGTAGCCGGTCTTGTCCTGTGCGAGCAGCACGAGCCAGTCGCACGTCATCCGCCCCGCCGGGGTCCGCGATCCCGGACGCTCGATCGCAACGAGGGCGCCGATGATCGGCTGGACCCCCTGCCCGCGGCACGCCTCGGAAAACTCCATCGCGCCGAACATGTTGTTGCGATCGGCGAGCGCGACCGCCGGCAGCTTCATCGTCCTGCACGCCGCCGCGATCGCGTCGGGCGTCATCGCGCCTTCGAGCATCGAATACGCTGACTGGACGCGAAGGTGGACGAACGGTGCGTGGGGCATCCGCAAAGGATAAGACGCGGGCGGCGATTCGGCTATGGCGCGGCGGTCCGCAGCCCCAAATCGCTGTGGATATCCCGAGAAGCCTCGTATCGGGGCTAGGCGAGCGGCCCCGCAGCGAAGCCTTCGCGGTCGATCGCGTAGATGACGTGGCGGACCACTCCGATCGGATAATCGGCGTCATAGATGCGGTCGGTGAGCCGCCCGCCGATCTTCTCCATCGCCCGGCGCGACCGGATATTGCTCTCGCCGACGAGGAACAATGCCCGGTCGAAATGGCGCAGGGCGTGAGCGATCATCAGCCGCTTCATGTCGGCGTTGGCTGCACCGCCCCAATAGCTGCGGGCGAGAAAAGTCCAGCCGATCTCCACCTCGCCGGGCTCGACGCGCGCGAGATCGTAGCGCGAGAAGCCAATGATTTCGCCGCTCGTCACATCGATCGCAACGAGCCCACCGCCGCTTGCCATCACGTCGTCGAAGAACCGGCGAAAGACCGGTTCCTGCCACCGGTCGTGCACCGGATGCACCGCCCAGATCAGCGGATCGGACGCGACCGCATAAAGCGCGTCCCAATCGGCAGCAGCGACCGGGCGCAACGCGACGAGCGCGCCGGTCAGCGTCGGCTGGAGATCGGCGCTCACGGCCGCGGCACCGCAAACACTGCGGGCGACAGCGCGGCTGTGTCGACGCTGTCGATATCGAGCGTCGTCGTATGCGCCGGATTGCCGTCGGTCTGGATCGCGAGCGTCGGCGCGCAGACCCCCGACACGATGCGATAGTTGCGCAGTTCCGCAAGCTGCTTGCCGACGACGATCCGCGCGACGCGATGGCTCGCCCGGTCGATCCACAGGTCAAAGTCTTCGCTTCCAGCCGGGCGGACCGTGACGACGTCATAGACCGTTGCGCCAACGGTGCGCGGGTCGCCTGCGACCACCGCCGCCGGGAATCGCGTGGGCATGAAGTACGCGAAGTTGCTCAGATAGGCGTCGCGGATGTGGAGCCGGTTCGGGCCCGAAGGCGGACCCGCGTCGACCGTGCCGCCGGGGACCAGCCGCCATGACGTCGTGCCGTTGGTCCCGGCATGGCTGACCGGAGCGCCGCCGGGTTCGGTCCGCATCGCCATCGCAAGGCTGGTGATCGCGCTCCACTCTTCGTAGCTGCCTTCAGGGTGGCCGGGGACGGTGATGCGCCCGCGCTCGTGCCAGCCTGCCAGCCGGTCCCACGCCGAGCCACCGCATGCGGCGCGGGCATCCGCCAGAATCTTCTGCCCGCGGGCGACGTCGAGCGGATTTTCCGTTGCGGTCGCGCTCGTGCCGACGGCCAACATCGCTGCCAGCAAAATCGTCTTCATCGTCATCCCCGTGCCCCCACTAGGCCGTGACCCTAGCCGCCCGCGACCCGATCGCAAAACGGCCCGTCACGACTTTGCTGTCGACGTTCGCCCGTGCGGTGTTGGCCCGCCGCGCTCGGAACGCCTATCTGCTGTCACGATGGACCTCGATACCCCCGCGATCATCGCCGCGGTGCTGCCCCACGGCGAGCACGGCGCGGTCGTGCGTTTCCTGACCGAAAACGACGGGCTGATCGCCGGCTATGTCCCCGGCGGGCGGTCGCGCGCGCTGCGTCCGGTCCTCCAGCCGGGCAACGGGGTCGCGGTCCGGCTGCGGGCCCGCGCCGCGAGCCAGCTCGCCAGCGCTGCGGTCGAGCTCGTTCGCGGACGGACGGTCCTTGCCACGGGGAGGATATCGGCGGCGGCGCTCGACTGGCTCAGCGCGCTGACCGCGACCGCGCTGAGCGAGGCCTCACCTTCGCCGCGCCTCTACGCCGCTCTCGACGGGCTGCTCGACGCGATGACCTTCGCCGAGGAGGCGAGCCAATGGCTCCCGGGTGTGGTCCGCTACGAACTGCTGCTGCTCGCTGAGCTTGGCTTCGGCCTCGACCTGACGGCGTGCGCGGCGACGGGAGAGACGAGCGACCTGGCGTTTGTCTCGCCGAAGTCGTCACAGGCGGTCGGGCGCGACGCCGGTGCGCCGTACGCAGCCAAGCTCCTCCCCCTTCCCGCCTTCCTGCTCGGGCCCGCCCCTGCATCTACCGGAGACATCACCGACGGGCTGCGGACGTCCGGCTGGTTCCTCGAACGCGACGTCCTGCTCGGGCGCGCGGCGGCGCTGCTCCCCGCCCGGCAGCGCCTCGTCGGGATGCTGTAAGGGGTTTACGTTCGGGTGAACGGGGCCTAGGGTCAGGACCCATTGATTTGAGCGTCGTTATCTGATTCAGGCTCCGCAAGGAGACTGAGTATGAGCGACCTGTATTGGCTTACTGACGAGCAGATGGCTCGGCTGGAGCCTTATTTCCCCAAGAGCCACGGCAAGC
>NZ_JANYGL010000123.1 GCF_025362435.1 Polymorphobacter sp. | reverse complement strand
CCCATCAACGTCTCATAAAACCAAACATTATGCTCGGTCATCAGCATCGCCCCGAGGATCTCGTCCGACCGCACCAAATGGCTGATATACGCCCGGCTCGCCGACGCACACACCGGACACCGGCACTCGCTATCAAGCGGCGCCTCGTCCTCGACGTACTTCGCATTCCGCAGGTTGATCGGCCCGTCACGGGTGAACGCCTGCCCCGTCCGCCCCGACCTTGTTGGCAAAACACAGTCGAACATGTCGACCCCACGCAGCACTGCGCCGACGATGTCGTCGGGCTTGCCGACCCCCATCAGGTAGCGCGGTCGGTCGGTCGGAAGCTGCGCGCAGGCGAAATCGAGGACGCCGAGCATGGCCGCCTGCCCCTCCCCGACCGCGAGCCCGCCGATCGCGTAACCATCGAAGCCGATGTCGGTCAGCGCCGCTGCCGACTCGGCGCGAAGATTCTCGTCGAGTCCGCCCTGCTGGATGCCGAAGATCGCTGACGCCTCGGCATGCGCTCCCCCGCCGTCGAAGCCATCACGCGACCGTTTTGCCCAGCGCATCGACCGCCGCATCGCGCTGGCGACCGCCTCCGGCGTCCCCGGCAGCGCGACGAGCTCGTCGAATGCCATGACGATGTCGGAGCCGAGCAGCCGCTGAATCTCGATCGAGCGCTCGGGCGTGACCGCATGTTTCGATCCGTCGCGGTGCGAGGCGAAGGTGACGCCCTCCTCGGTAATCTTGGTCAGCGCGCCGAGGCTCATCACCTGGTAGCCGCCGCTGTCGGTGAGGATCGGGTGATCCCAGCCCATGAACTTGTGGAGCCCGCCGAGCCGCGCGATCCGCTCGGCGGTCGGGCGGAGCATCAAATGGTAGGTGTTGCCGAGGATGATGTCGGCCCCCGCCGCGCGAACCTCCGCCGGGCGCATTGCCTTGACCGTGGCGGCGGTCCCGACCGGCATGAACGCGGGCGTCCGGATCGTGCCGCGGCGAAGCGTGATCGTCCCGGTACGCGCCGCGCCGTCGGTCGCGGCGATGGTGAAGTCGAAGCGTGGGGCGGTCATTGCAGGGGGATAGCGAGGTTGCGCGCGCCCGTCACTTCTTCTGCCCCTCCTGCCGAAGCCGGGAGTAACGGAAAGGGGAAGCAATGCTTTCTTGCCCTATCCCACGTCGCTCCCTTAACACCCTCCGCGTGAACCCCTTCGCCATTCCCAACTTCCGTGCCTTCTTCGCGGCGCGGGTCGCCGCCAATGTCGCCAGCGCGATGCTCGTCATCGTCATCGGCTGGCAGGTCTACGACATTGCCCGGCTGACGATGTCGACCAAGGACGCGGCGTTCCTCCTTGGCATGATCGGGCTCGCGCAGTTTCTGCCGCTGTTCGCGCTGACCCTCGTCGTCGGCTACATCGCCGACCGGGTCGACCGGCGCTACATCGCCCGCGCCGCGACCGCGCTCGTGCTGTTCTGCGCAGCGTTGCTCGGCGGGCTGGCGCTCGCGCATGATGTCACCCTGCCCGCGTTGTTCGTCGTTGCGGTCCTGCTCGGGGTCGGCCGCGCCTTCATCGGTCCGGCGCTGTCGGCGCTCGCCCCCAACCTCGTGCCGCGCGAGATGCTGCCGACGGCGATCGCGTGGAACTCGATCGGCTGGCAGGGCGGCGGGGTCATCGGGCCGCCGCTGGGTGCGTTCCTCTATGCCGCCTCCCCCGCTGCGCCGTATCTCCTTGCCACGGTCCTGTTCGCGATCGCGCTCGGCGCGCTGTTCCTCATCACTCCGGTCCCCCGACCGGCACGCTCGCTGCTGAGCCCGTGGCGCGCGACGCTCGAGGGTCTCGGCTACGTCCGCCACAACCAGATCGTCCTAGGCGCGATCAGCCTCGACCTGTTCGCGGTGCTGCTCGGCGGTGCGACGGCGATGCTGCCGGTCTATGCCCGCGACGTCCTCCACGTCGGCGTCGCCGGGCTCGGGCCGTTGCGCGCGGCCCCGGCGGCGGGCGCGGCGATCACCGCGCTGTTGCTGACGCGGCTGCCGATCACGCGGCACGTCGGGGTCAAGATGTTCGCCTGCGTCGCGCTGTTCGGCGTCTCGACGATCGTCTTCGGCCTGTCGAAGGATCTGTATCTGTCGCTCGGCGCGCTGGCAGTGCTCGGCGCGGCCGATATGATCTCGGTCTATGTCCGCTCGTCGCTGATCCAGCTCCACACCCCCGACGAGATGCGCGGGCGCGTGTCGGCAGTGTCGTCGGTGTTCATCTCGGCGTCGAACGAGCTCGGCGAGTTCGAGAGCGGACTGACCGCGGCGTGGCTTGGCCCGGTCGAGGCGGTCGTCGCCGGCGGCGTCGGCGCGGTCGTCGTGACGCTGATCTGGGCGTGGCAGTTCCCGGGGCTGCGCCGCGCCGACCGCTTCGTCGCCCCCGAAGACGGCTCGCGCGCGGCGATCGAAATTGCTATTGAAACCGAGCAAGCGGAGACAGCGCGATGAGAGCAGATTCGATCCTCGCCACGATTGGCAACACGCCGCACATCCGCATGGCGCGGCTGTTTCCCGACCACGAGGTGTGGATCAAGTCGGAGCGGTCGAACCCCGGCGGGTCGATCAAGGACCGCATCGCACTGGCAATGGTCGAGGCGGCCGAGGCCGACGGCTCGCTCAAGCCCGGCGGGACGATCGTCGAGCCGACCAGCGGCAACACCGGCATCGGCCTTGCGCTCGTCGGCGCGATCAAGGGCTATAAAGTCGTTCTCGTGATGCCCGATTCGATGTCGATCGAGCGGCGGCGGTTGATGCTGGCCTATGGCGCAACCTTCGACCTGACGCCGCGCGCGGGCGGCGTGAAGGCGGCGATCGAGCGGGCGCACGAAATCGTCGCCTCGACGCCCAACAGCTGGATGCCGCAGCAGTTCGAGAACCCGGCAAACGTCGCGGTCCACGTCAAGACCACCGCGCGCGAAATTCTCGAGGACTTCGACGAGATGCCGATCGACGTGCTGATCACCGGCGTCGGCACCGGCGGCCATATCACCGGCGTCGCCGAGGCATTGAAGCCGATCTGGCCGAAGCTCAAGGTGTTCGCGGTCGAGCCGACGTCGTCACCGGTCATCTCGGGTGGGCAACCGGGGCCGCACGCGATCCAGGGCATCGGCGCGGGCTTCATCCCCGACAATCTGCACACGCAAATCCTCGATGGCGTAATCCAGGTCGACGCCAACGACGCCAAGGCATGGGCACTGCGCGCGGCCAAGGAAGAGGGCATGCTCGTCGGCATCTCGTCGGGCGCAAGCCTGTGCGCGATCTCGCAGAAGCTGGCCGAGCTCCCCGCCGGCTCGCGCGTCCTCGGCTTCAACTACGACACCGGCGAACGTTACCTGTCGGTACCGGACTTCCTGCCGCAGGAGTAAAGCCTCACCCGTGGAGGGTGATCAGGACGATTTCCGGGGGGACGCCGAGGCGGATCGGGACGGTCGTCGTTCCGACCCCCGACGAGACGATCAGCCGCCTGCCGCCCTCGACGAACAGACCGCGACGGTGGGCGCGGCCGAATTCGGTGCCGATCCACGGTGCACCGATAACCGGCCAGCTCATCTGCCCGCCATGGGTGTGCCCGGCGAGCGTCAGCGCGACCGACGCCGGGACTTGGACGAAGTTGTCGGGCTCGTGCATCAGCATGATCACCGGCTTGCCCGGGGGTATGCCCGCGAGCGCGGCGGCGACATTCGGGCTGCCCATCGACAGATCGTCGATCCCGGCGATGATCACCGGCCCGGCGTCGGCCCAGCGGTTCTGCAGATACGTCATCCGGTAGCGCGGCAGGACGATCGGTGACCAGTAGGCATCGTCGTGATTGCCGCGCACCGCGAACGTCCCGAGACGCGAGCGCAGGTCACGGAACGGCTTGACGACCTTGTCGAGGTTGGTTGGCGTGTTAACAAACAGCTTCTCGCCCTGATAGTCGCCGGTGAGTACGATCAGGTCGGGCTTGAGCGCATTCGCCTGCGCGATGATCGCGTACAGCCGCTCGATCGGCATGTCGGGCAGCCCGGCGTGGGTATCGCTCAGCTGGACGATGCGTAACGGCGCCTGGCCGGCAGGCCAGCCGGGAACTGCGATGTCGTAGCCGACAACGACGGGGATGCGCGTGGCTTCGCGCCAGCCGGCGATCGCGACCGCGGCGAGCAACAGCCCGGCAAGAAGAAGGACAAGGAGGTGGCGCACGCCACCTCCTTGCTTATCGGATGCTACGCTGCAAGCTTCGCCGCCGCCCGCCCGTAAAAGGTCTCACCCTTTGCTGCCATGTCGCGGAGGAGTTGCGGCGGGGTGAAGCGGTCGCCGTGGCGTTGCGTCAGTCCGTCGAGGATCGCGACAACGTTTGCCAGCCCGAGCGTGTCCATGTGGCTGAACGGCCCGCCGGTGAACGGCGCGAAGCCCCAGCCGAAGATCGCGCCGAGGTCCCCGTCCTCGGGTGTTTCGAGCACGCCTTCGGCGAAGCAGCGGGCGCATTCGACCATCTGGCGGTACAGCAGCCGCTCGCGGATCGCCTCGGGCGTCGCGTCACTATGCTCGCCGGGGGTCGCGACCGTTGCCGACAGCTCAGGCCACAGATACTTTTTCGCCGGGGCTTCGGGGTAGACGTAGAAGCCCTTGCCGTTCTTGCGCCCAAAGCGGCCGAGCTCGTTCATCGTCGCGATGACCTCCTCGCTCGGGCTCGACTTGTACGCATCGCCAAGGTCGGCGCGGGTCTGCTTGGCGACCTTCAACGACAGGTCGAGCCCGACCTCGTCGTTGACGGCGAGCGGGCCGACCGGCATCCCCATGTGCTTGCCGACGTTCTCGATCAGCGCCGGGCCGACACCCTCGGCCAGCAACGCCAGCCCTTCCTGAACGTAGGTGCCGAAGCAGCGCGAGGTATAGAAGCCGCGCGAATCGTTGACCACGATCGGGGTCTTGCGGATCGCGGCGACGAAATCGAGCGCCTTGGCGATCGCCTCGGGGCCGGTTTCCTTGCCGACGATGATCTCGACCAGCGGCATCTTCTCAACGGGCGAGAAGAAGTGGATGCCGATGAAGTTCGCCGGCTTCGACCATGCCTCGGCCAGCCCGGTGATCGGCAGCGTCGAGGTGTTCGAGCCGAAGATCGTGCCGGCACCGACGACGGCCTCGACCTTCTTCGTCACCTCGGCCTTGATCCCGCGCTCCTCGAACACCGCCTCGATGATCAGGTCGCAGCCCGCGAGGTCGGCGTAGTCGGCGGTCGGGTGGATGCGTGCGAGCAGCGCCTCCATCTTCGCCGGGTCGGTCCGCTTCTTCGCCAGCCGGTCGGCGGTGTACTGCTTGCCCTTCTCGGCGGCCGCCATGTCGCGGTCGAGCAGGACGACCTCGATCCCGGCCTGCGCCGCGACCATCGCCACGCCCGCGCCCATCAACCCGGCGCCGAGCATAGCGATCTTCTTCGGCGGCATCGGCGGCACGTTCTTCGGGCGGCGCGCGCCCTTTTCCGCCGCCTGCTTCGAGACGAACAGCGAGCGGATCATGTTGCCCGCCTGCGGGTCGGCGACGACCTTGGCGAAGTACTTGCTCTCGATGCGGATCGCGGTGTCGAACGGCAGCTGCGTGCCTTCGTACACCGCCGACATGATCGCGATCGGCGCGTTCATATTGTGGTTGGTCTGCTTGGCGGTGATCGCGTTGCCCGCCACGAAGGTCTGGGCGAACCCGGGGTTCATCGCGCCAACGCCGCCGGGGAACTTGAACGACTTCTCGTCCCACGGCTGGGTGAACTTCGTCGGGTTGGCCTTGACCCACGCCTTCGCGGCCGCGACGACATCGGCGGCGGGAGCGAGCGCGTGGACGACGCCGAAGCCGAGCGCTTCCTGCGGCGACATGAACTTGCCCTGGAGCAGATACATCAGCGCCGGCTGGACGCCCATCAGGCGCGGAAGCCGCTGCGTCCCGCCTGCGCCGGGAAACAGCCCGACGAGGACTTCGGGCAGGCCAAGCTGGACCTTCGGATTGTCGCTGCAGACGCGGTAATGGCACGCCAGCGTCAGTTCGAGCCCGCCGCCGAGCGCAAGGCCGTTGATCGCCGCCGCGACCGGCTTGCCGCACGTCTCGAGGCTGCGGAACAATTGGTTGAGGCGAAACACATTGTCGAACAGCTTGGCCATCGGCGACTTGCCGCCGCCCGGCCCGGTGCCAGCGCTCGTCCCGCCGACGAGCCCGCCCATGCCCTTGAGGTCGGCCCCGGCCATGAAGCCCGACGCCTTGCCGCTGGTGATGACGACGCCCAGAATCGCCGCGTCGGACTTGATCGTCTCGATCGCGGCGGCGAGGTCGGTGGTGAAGTCGGCGTTGATGACGTTCATCGACTGGCCGGGCAGGTCGATCGTCAGGGTCAGTATGCCGTCGGCGTCGAGGTCGTGGTGGAGGGTGGTCATCAATTCTTCCTTCCTGCTCCCCTCCCCTTCAGGGGAGGGGTTGGGGGTGGGGGAGTCGCCGCGAGGACCGAGCTTGTGGCTTCCCCACCCCCGGGCCAGCGCAAGCGCGCTGTCTCTCACTCCTCCCCTGAAGGGGAGGGGAGACTAAGATCAAATCCGCTCGATCACCGTCGCGGTGCCCATTCCGGCGCCGACGCACAGTGTCACCAGCGCGGTCGACTTGCCCGTCCGCTCGAGCTCGTCGAGCACCGTGCCGAGGATCATCGCGCCGGTCGCGCCGAGCGGGTGGCCCATCGCGATCGCGCCGCCGTTGACGTTAATCTTGTCGTGATCGATGTTGAGCGCCTGCATGTAGCGCAGGACGACGCTGGCGAACGCCTCGTTCAATTCGAACAGGTCGATGTCGGCGACGGTCATGCCGAGGCGCTTGAGCAGCTTCTCGGTCACCGGCGTCGGCCCGGTCAGCATGATCGCCGGCTCGGAGCCGATCGACGCCATGCCGAGGATCTTCGCGCGCGGCTTGATGCCGTACTTCGCCCCCATGTCGCGGTTGCCGACGAGGACCGCCGCGGCGCCGTCGACGATGCCGCTCGAGTTCCCGCCGTGGTGGACGTGAAAGATCTTCTCGACCTCGGGGTACTTCTGCAGCGCGATCGCGTCGAAGCCGGGCATGCCCTCGCCGATCGCCTCGAACGCCGGGTTGAGGCCGCCCAATGACTGCATGTCGGTGCCGGGGCGCATGTGCTCGTCGCGGTCGAGGACGATCTCGCCGATGACATCGCGGACGCCGACCACCGAGTTCTTGAAGCGGCCCTCGCTCCACGCCCGCGCAGCGCGCTTCTGGCTCTCGACGGCATAGGCGTCGACGTCGTTGCGGCTGAAGCCGTACTTGGTCGCGATCAGGTCGGCGCCGATGCCCTGCGGCATGAAGTAGGTCTTGTACGCGACCGCCGGGTCCATCGGCCACGCGCCGCCGTCGGCGCCCATCGGCACGCGCGACATGCTCTCGACACCGCCGCCGATCGCGAACATCGCTTCGCCGGAGATGACCTTGGCGGCGGCCATGTTGACCGCTTCGAGGCCGCTCGCGCAGAAGCGGTTGATCTGGACGCCCGCCGTCGTCTCGGCATAATCGGCGTTGAGCACCGCGGTCCGAGCGATGTCCGAGCCCTGCTCGCCGACCGGGGCGACGCAGCCGAGGACAACGTCGTCGACGTCGGCGGTGTCGATCCCGGTGCGGTCGCGAACCGCCTCGAGGACCTGCGTCGCCAGCTGGATCGGGGTGATCTCGTGGAGCTTGCCGTCCTTGCGGCCCTTGCCGCGCGGGGTGCGGACCGCGTCGTAGATCAGTGCTTCGGCCATGGTTCGTCTCCCAAGGATATTGCTTGTTTGGTCAGAATGCTTCCGCCGGAAGCGCCATCAGGCTCTCCGACCCCGCCTCGAGCTTGCGCCGCAGCGCGCCCGCGTCGGGAAAGAAGCGCTCAGCGAAGTACCGCGCGGTGATCAGCTTGTTCTCGAAGAACGCGGCATCGCTGGCGCCGGCGTCGAGCGCAGCGTGGCTCGCCTTCGCCATGACAAGCCACATCTGGCCGAGCGCGACGATACCCATCAGGTGGAGGTACGCCGTCGCCGCCGCCCCGGCGTTGTCGGGGTTGGTCAGCCCGTTCTGCATCAGCCACATCGTCGACGCCTGGAGTTCGCCGCTGGCCTTCTCGAGCCCGCCGGCGAGATTCGCCAGCCGATCGTCACCCTTGGCATCGGCGATCGTCTGCGACAGCAGGCCGAGATACGTCCGCAGCGCGCGTCCGCCGTTCATCCCAAGCTTGCGCCCGACGAGGTCCATCGCCTGGATGCCGTTGGTGCCTTCGTAGATCTGGGCGATGCGCGCGTCGCGGACGAACTGCTCCATGCCCCATTCGGCGATGTAGCCGTGGCCGCCATAGACCTGCTGCGACGCGGTCGCGATCTCATAGCCCTTGTCGGTGCAATAACCCTTGATCACCGGGGTCAGCAGCCCGATCAGGTCGTCGGCGGTCTGGCGCTCCTCGGGCGTCGCCGCCTTGTGCGCGAGGTCGACCTGAAGCGCCCCCCACAGGATCAGCGCGCGTGCACCTTCGTTGAACGCGCGGCCGTCCATCAGCATTCGACGGACGTCGGCGTGGACGATGATCGGGTCGGCCTTGCTGGCGACGACATCGGCACCCGGGCCGGGGGCGACGGTGGTCGATCCAGCAACCGTCAGCGCCTTGCCCTGCACCCGGTCGCGGGCATAGATCGCGGCGTTCTGGTAGGCGACTTCGCCCTGCGCGAGGCCCTGCACGCCGACGCCCAACCGCGCCGCGTTCATCATGATGAACATCGCGCGGAGACCCTTGTTCTCCTCGCCGATCAGATAGCCGGTGGCGCCGTCGTAGTTCATCACGCACGTCGAGTTGGCGTGGATGCCCATCTTGTGCTCGATCGAGCCGCACTTGACGCCGTTGCGGTCGCCGAGGCTGCCGTCGTCGCCGACGATGAACTTCGGCACGATGAACAGGCTGATGCCCTTGACGTTGTCGGGCGCGCCGGTCGTCTTCGCCAGCACGAGGTGGACGATGTTGTCCGACAGGTCGTGCTCGCCCGCCGAGATGAAGATCTTGGTCCCGGTGACGGCGTAGCTGCCGTCGGCCTGCGGGGCGGCGCGGGTACGGATCAACCCGAGGTCGGTGCCGCACTTCGGCTCGGTCAGGTTCATCGTGCCCGTCCAGCGGCCCTCGACCATCTTCGGCAGGAACTTGCGCTTCTGCTCGTCCGATCCGACCGCGGCGATCGCCGCCTGCGCACCTTCGTTGAGCCCGGGGTACATCGAGAAAGCCATGTTGGCGCTCGACAGATATTCGGCGATCGCGGTGCCGACGACGTGCGGCAGCCCCTGCCCGCCATATTCGGCGTTAGCAGTCAGCGTCCCCCAGCCCGCCTCGACGAACTGGTCGTACGCCGCCTTGAAGCCGGCGGGCGTCGTCACCGAGCCGTCGGGATGCCGGGTGCAGCCTTCCTGATCGCCGCTGAGGTTGAGCGGCTGGAGGACGCCCTCGCAGAACTTCGCTCCTTCCTCGAGGATCGCCTGGACGACGTCGGGCGTCGCGTCGGCAAACCCCGGTAGGTTCGAGTATTTCTCGAGGCCGACGACCGCGCTGAGGACGAACTGCGTGTCTTTGACCGGGGCGCGATAACTGGGCATCAGTGATGGTTCTCGTTGTTGCCGGGCTCGCGCTCGCTAGTGCTGTTGCCGAGCTCGCGCTCGCTGGCTGGGTGAGCCAGCTCCTCTTCGACCAGCGCACAGAAAGATTGCAGTTCATCGATCGTCGCGTCGATGTCTGCCTTTTGTTCGGCAAGGAGCGCGATCCGGTTACGGCATTTCTCGAGCGTGACCCGGCGCTGCTGCACGCGGCCGTCGCCGAGGTCGTACAGGTCGATCATCTCGCGGATCTCGGCGAGGCTGAAGCCGACGTTCTTGGCGCGCAGGATCCACGCCAGCCGGTTGCGATCGCGCCGCGAATAGACCCGGTTCTGGCCGTTGCGCGTCGGCGCGATCAGCCCCTGGTCCTCGTAGAAGCGGATCGCCCGCGGCGTGACGTTGAACCCGGTGCTGAGGTCGGTAATGGTGAAGGTCTCGGCCCCGCACGGCGGCGGCGGCACGGCGACATGGGCGAAGGCTGGTTGCGGCTCGCTGGACATCTCAAGCGATGTAGTTGACGTGCGCGTCAACGGCAAGAGCGTGGGTCGTTGCGCAAGCGGCGTTCATACGCGCATAGTCGGTACGATGCCGATCGAAACCCTTGAGCCAGAGCCCGCCGAAGCCGTGCCGCATTCGGACGTGCGCAAGGTCATTCCACCGTGGTCGTGGGTGGTTCCCGTCGCAGCGTGGCTGGCGATCGCGCTGGTCGGCCCCGGCATGGCGGGCGGCGGCGGCATGCTGCTGCTCGGCGCGGCATTGTTCGCGACGGTGTTCGCCGCGGTCCATCACGCCGAGGTCATCGCCCACCGCATCGGCGAGCCTTTCGGCACGCTGGTCCTCGCGCTCGCGGTGACGGTGATCGAGGTCGCGCTGATCGTCTCGATCATGCTGTCGGCGAAGGGCACGCACGAGGCGAGCCTCGCCCGCGACACCGTCTTCGCCGCGGTGATGCTGGTGTGCAACGGCGTCCTCGGCCTGTGCCTGCTCGTCGCCGGCATCCGCTTCGGCGAGCCGGTGTTCCGCGCCCGCGCTGCGTCGTCGTACCTTGCGGTGCTCGCGGTGCTGGCGACGGCGTCGCTGGTGCTGCCCGAGTTCACCCATTCGGCCCCGGGCCCGGTCTACACCCATGCCCAGCTGATCTTCGTCGCGGTCGTCGCGGTCGTCCTGTACGGGGTATTCCTGTTCGTTCAGACCGTCCGCCACCGCGACTATTTTCTTCCCGCCGGCGCCGACGCACGCGACGCGCATGCCGCCCCGCCCTCGACGCTGGCGACCGGCATCGCCGCGCTGATCCTGCCGGTCGCTTTGGGAGCCGTCGTCCTTCTCGCCAAGACGCTGTCGCCCGAACTCGAGGCGGCGATGCGTGCCGCCAACGTCGCCGAACCCGCAGCGGCGGTCGGCGTCGTCGTCGCCGCGCTCGTCCTGCTTCCCGAAGCGGTGTCGGCAGTCCGGGCGGCACGGGTCAACCGGCTCCAAACGAGCGTCAATCTAGCGCTCGGCTCGGCGCTGGCGTCGATCGCGCTGACGATCCCGGCGGTCGCGGCGGTTGCGCTGTGGACCGGCCAGCCGCTGACCCTCGGGCTCGGCGATACCGGGCTGGTGTTCCTCGCGCTGACCTTCGTCGTCACTACGCTGACGCTGAGCAGTGGCCGCGCGACGATCCTCCAGGGCGCGATCCACCTCGCGATCCTCGCGCTGTTCCTCTTCCTCGTGATCGTGCCGTAGCGGCTCAGTCGCGCGCCAGCGAGCCATCCGCCGTAATTGCCCGATAGAAGCACGACCGCTCCCCCGTGTGGCATGCCGGGCCCGCCGGCGTGACCCGCAGCCACAGCGCATCCTGGTCGCAGTCGATCCGCAGTTCGACCACCGTCTGCGTGTTCCCCGACGTCGCGCCCTTGTGCCAGATCTCCTGCCGCGACCGGCTCCAGTAATGTGCTTCGCCCGTCGCCAAGGTCGCCGCCAGCGCGGTCGCGTTCATGTGCGCAACCATCAGGACCTCGCCCGTCTTGGCGTCGGTCGTCACCGTCTGGATCAGCCCGCGATCGTCCCACCGCGGATCGAGGATTGTTCCGGTTTCGCGGTTCGCGTCGCTCAATTCACTGCTCCTGTTGCACTTTAGTGACGGCAGAGGGGAGACAGATGCGCCGTGCCGCCCTATATGCGCCGCAAGTTGCCGCCCTGGGGAGTCCCGATGGACGACTTTACGACCGACCCTTTCGACGGCGATCATCTCCACGAGGAATGCGGGGTGATCGGCGTCTACGGAGCCGAAGGCGCCGCGGCGCTCTGCGCGCTCGGGCTCCATGCGCTTCAGCATCGCGGGCAGGAAGCTGCCGGTATCACCAGCTTCGACAACAAGGACTTCCACACTCATCGCGCGATGGGCCATGTCGCGGGCAACTTCGACTCCGACGACGTCATCGCCCGGCTCAAGGGCGAGGTCGCGATCGGCCACAACCGCTACGCCACGACCGGCGAGACCGCGCTGCGCAACGTCCAGCCGCTGTTCGCCGAGCTCGCCTCGGGCGGCTTCGCCATCTGCCACAACGGCAACATCTCGAACGCGGTCAAGCTTCGCAAGGACCTCGTCCGGCGCGGCTCGATCTTCCAGTCGACCAGCGACACCGAGGTCATCATCCACCTCGTCGCTACCAGCACCTACCGCACCCTGCTCGACAAGTTCATCGACGCATTGAAGCAGGTCGAGGGCGCCTATTCGCTGCTGTGCCTGACCGGCGAGGGCATGATCGCCTGCCGCGACCCGCTCGGCGTCCGCCCGCTTGTCCTCGGGCGGTTGAACGACGCGTACATCCTCGCCTCGGAGACGGTCGCGCTCGATGTCGTCGGCGCGACCTTCCTGCGCTCGGTCGAACCCGGCGAGCTGATCGTCATCACCGCGCGCGGCCTGCGCTCGCTGCGCCCCTTCGGCGTCGTCCGTCCGCGCCCGTGCATCTTCGAGCACGTCTATTTCTCGCGGCCCGACTCGGTCGTCGACGGCCGCAGCGTCTATCAGGTCCGCAAGCAGATCGGCGTCGAACTGGCCAAGGAAAGCCCGTGCATCGCCGACATGGTGGTGCCGGTTCCCGACTCGGGCACCCCCGCCGCGATCGGCTTTGCGCAGGCCGCTGGCATCCCGTTCGAGCTCGGCATCATCCGCTCGCACTATGTCGGGCGGACCTTCATCCAGCCGGGCGACCAGATCCGCAACCTCGGCGTCAAGCTCAAGCACAACGCCAACCGCGCGCTGATCGACGGCAAGAAGATCGTCCTGATCGACGACTCGATCGTCCGCGGCACGACCAGTCTCAAGATCGTCCAGATGCTCCGCGATGCCGGGGCGGAGGAGGTCCATATGCGGATCGCCTCGCCGCCGACGCGCCACAGCTGCTACTACGGCGTCGACACCCCCGAGCGCTCGAAGCTCCTCGCCGCCAACATGGACGTCGAGCGGATGCGCGAATACATCAAGGTCGACAGCCTCGCCTTTCTGTCGATCGACGGGCTGTACCGCGCGCTCGGCGAGGACATGCGCGACGACTCGGCCCCGCAGCATTGCGACGCCTGCTTCACCGGCGACTATCCGACGCGGCTGACCGACCAGGAAGACATCGAGGTCCCCGACCAGCTGTCGATGCTGGCGGAGCGGATGATCTAGCCTCGGCGCTTCGCATCCTCCTGTGCAGGGGGAGAAAAAGGACACGATGACCACCCTTCAAGGCAAACTCGCGCTCGTCACCGGGGCGTCGCGCGGGATCGGCGCAGCGACCGCCGAGGCGCTCGCCGCCGCCGGTGCGCATGTCGTCCTGACCGCGCGGACCGAGGCGGGGCTGATCGAGGTCGACGACCGGATCCATGCAGCAGGCGGCAGCGCGACGATCGCCCCGTTCGACCTGACCGATGGCGACGCGGTCGACCGGTTGGCGGCGGCGCTCCATGCGCGCTGGGGCAAGCTCGACATGCTCATCCTCAACGCCGCGACGCTCGGCACGCTGACCCCGGTGCCCCATATCTCGCCGAAGGACTTCGACTTCGTCGTCGCGCTCAACCTGACCGCGAACTGGCGGCTGATCCGGGCGTTCGACCCGCTGCTCCGCGCCAGCGACGCCGGGCGGCTGGTGACGTTGACCTCGTCGGTGGCGACAACGCCGCGCGCTTACTGGGGCACCTACGCCGCGACCAAGGCGGCGCTCGACAGCCTCGTCCTGACCTACGGCGAGGAGGTCCGCAACGTCAGCGCGGTGCGTGTCGCGGTGCTCGACCCGGGCGCGACCGCGACGACGATGCGCGCCCGAGCCTTCCCCGGTGAAGACGCAACGACGATCAAGCCGCCGTCAGCGGTGGCGGATATGCTCGTCGGATTGCTTGCGGCCGACTTCGAGACCGGCAGCCGCCACCGGGCGTAAGCGCCTACGCCGCGATCTTGCCGCGCTTGAGCTTCATCAGCTTCTTGACGATCATGTCGCGCTTGAGCTTCGACAAATGGTCGAAGAACAGGATGCCCTCGAGATGGTCCATCTCGTGCTGGAGGCATGTCGCCATCAGCCCGTCGAGCTCCTCTTCGTGCGCGACCCCGTTGTAGTCGAGCCACTTCGCCCGGATCCGGAGCGGGCGAGCGACGTCGCCATACAGCTCGGGCACCGACAAGCAGCCCTCGTTGTACAGGTTGATCTCGTCCGACTCCCAGACGATCTCGGGGTTGACGAAGTACTGGGGCTCGCGGACGTCGACGGGCTCGACCCCTTCCTCGACGACGTCGCCGCGGCGCTGGAGGTCGATCACCAGCACGCGCTTCGCCACGCCGACCTGGATCGCGGTGAGGCCGATGCCCGGCGCGTGGTACATCGTCTCGAGCATGTCATCCATCAGCGCGCGCAGGGCGTCGTCGACGACGGTGACGGGTTCGGAGATGACGCGGAGGCGCGGGTCGGGGGCTTCGATGATCGGCATGATAGTCATGCCGCTGAAATAGGATCGCGCTGCCAGCCGGTCAAGAATCGGGCTATTGGACCGGACGCCGCGCCCGCAACGCCTGCGCCAGCGTCCCCTCGTCGAGATAGTCGAGCTCGCCGCCGACCGGCATGCCGTGGGCGAGCTGGGTCACCCGCACCGGCAGGCTGCTCAGCCGGTCGGCGATGAAGTGCATCGTCGTCTGCCCTTCGAGCGTGACGTTCATCGCCAACACCACCTCGTCGATGCCGCCGCCAGCGACCCGCCCGACAAGCGCATCGATGCTGAGGTCCTCGGGACGCACCCCGTCGAGCGCCGACAGACGCCCGCCGAGGACATGGTAGCGCCCGGGGAACAGCCGCGCCCGGTCGAGCGCCCACAGGTCGGCGACCTCCTCGACGACGCACAGGCTGGTCTGGTCACGGCGCGGGTCGGTGCAGACCGCGCACGGGTCCTGCGTGTCGACGTTGCCGCAGACGGAGCACGTCGCCAGCCGTGCCTCGACCGTCGTCAGCGCGGCGATCAGCGGCACCAGCGCGGTCTCGCGGCGCTTGAGCAAATGGAGCACCGCGCGTCGCGCCGAACGCGGGCCGAGCCCCGGCAGGCGGGCGAGCGCCTGGGTCAACGCGTCGATTTCGGGAGCGGCCATCGCCTTTGATATGGCGGGCCGGCACGCCCCCGGCAACTGCTGGACGCGAGGGGGCGGACACGCCACGGTCGGGGCATGCCGCTCCGCTGCCTCGACGACGCCGATCGCAGCCTCGACGCGGTGGCGTTGACCTCGGTCGAGTGGGCGGCGCTGACCGCGACCAACCGCCGTGTCCGGCACCTGCGGATGCATTGCTGCGGGTCACCGGTGGTGCTCAAGACGTCGCGGCTCGGGACGCGCTTCTTCGCCCATCACGCGCTCGGCGGCTGCGCGTCGGGGGACGAGAGCCCCGAACATCTCCACCTCAAGGCGCTGGCAATCACCGCGGCGCGGGCGGCAGGCTGGACCGCCGAGGCCGAGGTGTCGGGCAGCACGCCCGGCGGCGAGCCGTGGCGGGCCGACGTGCTGGCGACGCGGGGGAAGCACCGCGTCGCGGTCGAGGTGCAATGGTCGGGACAGGCCGACGACGAGACCGCGCGGCGGCAGGCGCGCTACGCCGCGAGCGGGGTCCGCGGGCTGTGGCTGTTCCGGCGGCCCGGGTTCGCGGTCAACGCCGACGTGCCAGCGGTGCGGGTACGTGGGACGTTGGCGGCGGGGCTGACGGTGCAGGGCTTGCCTGCCCGCGACTTTCTCGCCGCCGTGTTCGACCGGCGGCTGCGCTTCGGCATCCTCACCGGGGCCGCCGCCACGGTCACGGTCGAGGGAGCGATCGCGACCTGCTGGGGTGGCGGTTGCGGCGCGCTAACCCGGGTCGTGACCGGCCTCGCTATCGTCCACGGCGGGTCGGTCTGCACCATCGAGATTGCCGCCATCGGCGCGCGCCCGACCGTCCTCGCCGCGCTGGGCAGGCTGCTCCCCGCTGACCCGGTCCGCGGCCGCATCCGGGTTCGGCGTGCCACCGGAGTGGCCGTTACCGGCTGCTTTCGCTGCGGCCGCCCGATCGAGGCGGCGGCACGGGCGAGCCGGACGGTGCTGGCGACGGCGGTGGTGCCGATCACCCCCGAATGGGCGGCGATGATCGCCGACCAGCCCGGCTACGCCCCGGTGTGGAGCGTCGTCCCGGTTGCGCGCGACCCCGCCATCGCCTAGCCCCACGGCCATGCGGATCGCCTTCATGGGAACCCCGGCGTTTGCCGTGCCGGCGCTCGACGCCCTCGTTGCCTACGGGCAAGACGTCGTGGCGGTCTACACCCAGCCGCCGCGTCCGGCGCAGCGTGGTAAGGCGTTGACGCAATCGCCGGTCCACCTCCGCGCCGAAGCTCTCGGGATTGCGGTCCGGACCCCGGCCAACTTCAAGGACGACGCCGACCGTGGGGCCTTGGCGGCGCTCGACCTCGACCTTGCCGTCGTTGCCGCCTACGGGCTGATCCTGCCGCAAGCGGTCCTCGATGCGCCGCGCCGGGGGTGCCTCAACATCCATGCCTCGCTGCTGCCGCGGTGGCGGGGGGCGGCGCCGATCCAGCGCGCGATCCTTGCCGGCGACGAGGCGACGGGGGTGACGATCATGGGCATGGAGCGCGGGCTCGACACCGGGCCGATGCTCCTCGTCGAGGCGACCCCGGTCGACCGCAAGACCGCGGGCGAGTTGACCGCGGAGCTTGCCGAGATCGGCGCCCGGCTGATCGTCGACGCCCTGGCCCGGCTCGATACCCTGACCCCGGTCGTCCAGCCCGACGGGGCGACCTACGCCGCCAAAGTCGACAAGGCCGAGGCGCGGCTCGACCTCACCCTCCCCGCCGCCGCGGTCGAGCGCGCCATCCGGGCGTTCAACCCCTTCCCCGGCGCCTATGTCGAGATCGGCGGCGAGCGGCTCAAGCTGCTCGCGGCGGACGTGGTCGACGGCGACGCCGCCCCCGGTACGATCCTCGACGACCGGCTGACGATCGCGTGCGGCAGCGGGGCGATCCGCCCGACCCTCGTCCAGCGCGCGGGCAAGCCCGCAATGGCGGCGGCGGCGCTGCTGAACGGCTGGCCGATCGCCGCCGGGACCCGCGTTTGACCCGCTTCCGGCTGACCGTCGAATATGACGGCGCCCCGTTCATGGGCTGGCAGCGCCAGCGCCACGGCCCGAGCGTCCAAGGCGCGATCGAGGCGGCGATCCTCAAGACGACCGGCGAGACCGTCGTCGTCACCGGCTGCGGCCGGACCGACGCCGGGGTCCACGCCGTGGGGCAGGTCGCGCACGTCGACGTCGAACGGGCGATCGACGCCTTCCGGCTGATGGAGGCGGCCAACGCCCACCTCCGCCCCCTCCCCATCGCGGTCGTCGCCTGCGAGGTCGCCGACCCCGAATTCCACGCGCGCTTCGACTGCATCGGGCGCAGCTACCGCTACCGCATCGTCAACCGCCGGGCGCCGCTGGTCCTCGATCGTGGGCGGGCTTGGCAAGTGGCGGTGCCGCTCGACGCCGGGAAGATGCACGAGGCGGCGCAGTTGCTCGTCGGGCGGCACGACTTCACCACCTTCCGCACGGTCCGCTGCCAAGCGCGCTCGCCGGTCAAGACGCTCGACCTGCTCACCGTCGAGCGCGACGGCCCGGTCATCACGATCGCGGCGGCGGCACGGTCGTTCCTCCACCATCAGGTGCGGTCGATGGTCGGTTGCCTGCGGCTGGTCGGCGAGGGACGCTGGTCGGCGGACGACCTCGCAACGGCGCTGGCCGCGCGCAACCGCCTTGCGCTCGGGGTCAATGCGCCGCCCGATGGGCTGACCTTCATTGCCGCGACCTACGCTAAAGTGTCGGCTGACTTTACACCCGAGCGGTGAGGCGGACGGGCCACAGCGCAAGTCCAGTGGCTTACCCCCCGTCACAAAACTGGCACGACCCTTGCTATGTAGTTAACGACCGGGGCGCGCAGTCGATGACCCACGGCCTTGGGAGACGATATTGCACAATCGACCCAGCCGCTTCGCTCGCACCAACTTGGTCTGGGTGATCGGCATCGCGGCGGGAATCCTTGTCGGCGGCATCGTCGCCTACGGCGTCTCGAGCAGCAACGCTGAAACCACCATCTCGCGCTAGATCAGCCCGATTTCACGGAGGCGCTGGCGCAGGAACGCGTCGGCAGTGATCGGCTCGGCCCCCTGCCCGTCAAGCGGCTCGATTAGATAATCCGGGCGGAAGTGCAGGAAGAACGGCGTCGAATAGCGCGCAACGCGCGCCCGTTCGGGGGCCGGATTGACCACCCGGTGCGTCGTCGACGGCAGCGCGCCGCCGGTCAGCCGGTCGAGCATGTCGCCGATATTGCACACCAAAGTCCCCGGCGGAGCCTCGATGTCGCGCCACACGCCCGAGCGGTCGAGGAGTTGCAGCCCTGCCTCCTCGGCCCCGAGCAGCAGAGTGATGACATTGATATCCTCGTGCGCCCCTGCCCGGACGGCTGCCGGGGTGCCGGTCACCGGCGGGTAGTGGAGCAGCCGCAGGATCGAATTGCCGTCGCGGGTCGGCTCTTCGAAGAAGTCCGCCGCAAGCCCGAGATGGAGGGCAATCGCGCGGAGGACGCGGCCCCCGGCGGTATCGAGCGCGGCGAACAGCGCGGCGACGGCGGGGTGGAAGTCGGGCACTTCATTGGGCCAGACGTTGTCGGGCATCACTGCCTTCAAGGGATCGCCGGGGGGCAAGTCGCGCCCCATGTGCCAGAATTCCTTGAGATCCGAGGCGCTTGCGCCCTTGGCGGTCTCGATGCCGAACGGGGTCAGCCCGCGCTGCCCGCCGCCCCCGGAGATGTGGTAGCGGCGCTTGACCGGTTCGGGGAGCGCGAAGAATGCCTTGGTCGCGGTAAGCGCGCGATCGATCAGCGCGGCGTCGATATTGTGGTCGGAGACGACGGCAAACCCGGTCCGCCCGAAGGCATCGCCGAACGCCGCTGCGGCTGCCGCCGGGTCGGCCTCGACGAGGCTGAGCGGGATCGGGGCGATGTCGGCGCTGGTCTCGCGGTTCACGGCTGCGTTCCTGTCGGGCGGTAGCGGGAGAGGGACTTGAACCCCCGACCCCAGGATTATGATTCCCGTGCTCTAACCAGCTGAGCTACCCCGCCAGGCCCGACGCCCGCCATGAACGGGAGGCGCGATATAGTCGCGCTGGCCCCCGCCGGTCAATGCCGGGTGTCGGCAGGCTAAGTTCAAAATAAGTTCACACAGACGCATGCGTTTTTTCGCTTCGCTTTTTCCCGGCGAGACGAGACGAAGTGCACCGATGAGAAAGAACGCGTGCCGCCCGTTGGCGACGGTGGAGGCTAACCCAGGTCTCCCCCTGTAGGACAGCGAAAAACGCCGCCGATTGCCGCCGCCGGACGCAGCCGCTACCACCACGCCGATGTCCACCGCCGCTCCCCCCATCTGGTCGCTCGCAATCCACGGCGGGGCCGGCGGCATGAGCCGCGACAACCTGCCCGCCGCAGCCGATGCCGCTGCGCGCGCGGCGCTGGCCGCAGCGCTCGCCGCCGGGGCGGCGGTCCTCGCCGCCGGCGGAGCCGCGCTCGATGCGGTCGAGGCGGCGGTGCAATCGCTCGAGGACGCCCCCGAATTCAACGCCGGGCGTGGCGCCGTATTCACCGCCGACGGTACGGTCGAGCTCGACGCCGCGATCATGGACGGCACCACACGCAATGCCGGAGCCGTCGCGCGCGTCACCCGCACCCGATCGCCGGTCGCGCTCGCCCGCGCGGTGATGGAGCAGACCCCGCACGTCATGCTCGCCGGGATCGGCGCCGACGCCTTCGCGCTGACCACCGGGCTCGAGCAGGTCGACCCGGCGTGGTTCCGCACCTCCGAACGTGCGCGCCAGTTCGCCGAAGCGGGCACGACCTTCGACCGCGCGATGAAATACGGCACCGTCGGCGCGGTCGCCCGCGACACCAACGGTCACGTCGCCGCCGCGACCTCGACCGGCGGCGTCACCGGCAAGCGCTGGGGCCGCATCGGCGATTCGCCGCTGATCGGTGCGGGTACCTACGCCGACGACCGCGCCGCCGCCGTATCGGCAACAGGGTCGGGCGAGGACTTCATCCGCCTCGGCGTCGCGCACGAGATCTGCGCCCGCGTCCGGCTGCTCGGCGAAAGCGTCGCCGACGCGGCGCGGACATTGATCGCCGAGGTCGGCTCGGTCGGCGGCGCCGGCGGGGTGATCGTCATGTCTCCAGCCGGCGACGCGACGTGGACGTGCAACACCAGCGGGATGTACCGCGGCTCGGTGACATCGACGACCGCGCCGCGTGTCGCCATCTACGCCGACGAGGCCTAGGCCTTGGTCCACGACGTCCTGATCGTCGGCGGCGGGCAGGCGGGGGCGCAGGCGGCGATCTCGTTGCGCCAGGGCGGCTTCACCGGCTCGATCACCATCGTCGGCGAGGAGATCGACCCGCCGTACGAGCGCCCGCCGCTGAGCAAGGACTATCTCGCCGGCGACAAGACCGCCGACCGCCTCGCGCTCCGCCCGCTGGCGTTCTGGAGCGAGCGCAACGTCACGCTGCTGCTCGGCCACAAGGTGATTTCGGTCGACGCCGCAGCGCACACCGTCACCACCGCCGCCGGGTCGACGCTCGGCTACGGCAAGCTGATCTGGGCGGCGGGCGGCCATGCTCGCGCGCTGCCCCTGCCCGGCGGCGACCTGCGGGGGGTCCATTCGATCCGCAGCCGCGCCGACGTCGATGCGCTGACCGCCGACCTCGCCGCGGCGACCGACGTCGTCATCGTCGGCGGCGGCTATGTCGGTCTCGAAGCGGCGGCGGTGCTGTCGAAGGCGGGCAAGCGCGTCACCATCCTCGAGGCGCAGGACCGCGTGCTGGCGCGCGTCGCCGGGGCGCCGGTCTCGCGCTTCTACGAGGCCGAGCACCGCGCCCGCGGCGTCGTCATCCACCTCGGCGCGGGCATCGAGGCGATAGAGGGCAGCGCCCACGTCACCGGCGTCCGCACCAGCGGCGGGACGATCGCGGCGCAGGTCGTCATCGTCGGCATCGGCATCGTCCCGTCGGTCGCAGCGCTCGGCCTTGCCGGGGCGGTGACCCACAACGGGGTCGAGGTCGACGACCATAACCGCACCTCGCTGCGCGATGTCTTCGCGATCGGCGACTGCGCCCACCACGCCAACGCGTTTGCCGACGGCGCGGGCATCCGCCTCGAATCGGTGCAGAATGCGATCGACCAGGCGAAGGTCGCCGCCGGGGTGATCCTTGGGCTCCCCAAGCCTTATCACGCGGTGCCGTGGTTCTGGTCGAACCAGTACGACCTCAAGCTCCAGACCGTCGGGCTGAGCGCCGGGCACGACGCCACCGTCGTCCGCGGCACCCCCGAGTCGCGGTCGTGGAGCCTGATCTACCTGCGCGGCGGCCGGGTCATCGCACTCGACTGCATCAACGCCGCGCGCGATTTCGTCCAGGGCAAGGCGCTGGTCGAGGCGGGGCTTGCCGCCGACCCGGCATTGCTGGCAGACAATACAGTGCCGCTCAAATCGCTGCTGCCAGCGGCTGCCGCCTAGGAGACTTCGCCCGTGTCGATCCCCGCCTCGCTCTCCCGCCGCCTGTCGATCCCGGTGATCGGCTCGCCGCTGTTCATCATCTCGAACCCCGACCTCGTCATCGCGCAGTGCAAGGCGGGCGTGATCGGCAGCTTCCCCAGCCTCAACGCGCGGCCGATCGCGCAGTTCGAAGAGTGGCTCGTCCGCCTGAACGCCGAGCTCGGCCCCGACGACGCGCCCTATGCGGTCAATCTGATCGTCCACAAGTCGAACGACCGGCTGATGGACGACCTCGCTCTGTGCGTGAAGTACAAGGTGCCGGTGATCATCACCTCGCTCGGCGCGCGGACCGACGTCAACGAGGCGATCCATTCGTACGGCGGCATCGTCCTCCACGACGTCATCAACGACCGCTTCGCCCACAAGGCGATTGAGAAGGGTGCCGACGGCCTGATCGCGGTCGCTGCCGGCGCAGGCGGGCACGCCGGCACGACCTCGCCGTTCGCGCTCGTCCAGGAAATCCGCAAGTGGTTCGACGGCCCGCTCGCGCTGTCGGGGTCGATCGCCAGCGGCGCGTCGGTCCTCGCAGCGACCGCGATGGGCGCCGACTTCGCCTATATCGGCTCGGCCTTCATCGCCACGACCGAGGCGCGCGCCGACGAGCGCTACAAGCAGATGATCGTCGACAGCTCGGCGTCCGACATCGTCTATTCGAGCCTGTTCACCGGGGTCAGCGGCAACTACCTCAAGCCGTCGATCACCCTTGCCGGCATGGACCCCGACCACCTGCCCGAGGGCGACGTCTCGACGATGGACTTCGGCAGCGGCGCCGCGCCCAAGGCGTGGAAGGAAATCTGGGGCTGCGGTCAGGGGATCGGCGCGATCGACGCCGTTATGCCGGCAGCGGCGTTCGTCGCCAAGCTCCGCCGCGAATACGATAGCGCACGCGGCCGGATCGGCATCGCCCCGTTGCGCGCGGTCGCGGCATAGTCAGGCTTGGCCGCAGCCGGGTGAGGAACCCCGGCGCACCGGCGTCGTTGCGGTCGACACAGGAGAGACGCCCATGGAATTGACTATCCCGCTCGAAACCGTCTGCCGCGTTATCCTCCGGGCCCGCGAGTTCGAGGCGCTGGTGCCCGATACCGACCCCGACGACGGCTCGAACCCGACCGACGACGGTGCCGCCGACGAGATCGAGGACGACGGCGACAACCCGACCGAGGAAGAACTTCGCGCAATCATCGACGACCTCGCCGACGACGAGAAGGCCGAACTCGTCGCGCTCGCGCTCGTCGGGCGCGGGACGTACGATGCGAGCGAGTGGTCGGACGCGATGGACGACGCCAGCGAGGAGGTCGACGACGCCGCCGACTTCCTGCTCGACCTGCCGATGCTGGCTGCGTACCTCGAAGGCGGGCTCGCCGCGTTCGACCTGTCGTGCGACGGGCTCGGGCAGGTCGTCTGACGCTCTGCTTAAGTTGACAGAGTTGGCATTTTAAACGCCGTGATCGCGCCCTGCGGTCGCGGCGTTAAGTTGACAGTGTTGACGTTTTCGGCGGCTTCGCGCGGCTAGTCCGCGGTTGCGAGCGATAGAGCAGGAGCGCGGTCAGCAGGCGATTGCTGATGACGACCTTCTCGCCGACGATCGCGCCCTTGTATTTTACCGGCCGCGTCTCGCCGTCGATAACGCGATCGGCCGCTTCGTTCGCGATCTCACTTATGTATTTATCAAGCGCCGCGTCCCACGCGTGGGCGAAGGCGGCGTTGTGCGGCTGTTCGCGAAACTTGTACGCGCTCGCCCGCGACAGGCCGATCCGCGCGCAGACCTCGCGGACGTTACCCGAGGTTGCGAGGTCGGTAACGAACTGACGCTGGCGCGCCGGGATCCAGCCGGTGCGACGACGACGGCGACGAGGCGGGGGAACGACCATCCCCGCTCATAGCCTAATTGGTTCGCGATGTCAAGATAGTGGGCCAAATCCTACAAAATGCAGGCTTAACGGCGCGCCCGCTCGACGTTGATCGAGGGGCCAGTCTTCTTCGCCAGCGGCTCGATCTTCGGCTTGACGCCGAGCGCGATCAGCAGCGACGACGAGACGAAGATCGACGAATACGTGCCGACGACGATCCCGAGCAACATCGCCGCGGTGAAGCCGAAGATGACGTCGGGGCCAAGCAGCAGCATCGCCGTCAGCGCAGTGATCATCGCGAGGCTGGTCATCACCGTCCGCGGCAGCGTCTCGTTGACGCTGAGGTCGATGATCGGGCCGATGTCCATCTGCCGGTACTTGCGCAGGTTTTCGCGGATCCGGTCGTCGATCACGACCTTGTCGTTGAGGCTGTAGCCAATGATCGTCAGGATCGCCGCGACGACGTTCAAGTCGAACTCGAGGTGCGTCAGCGCGAAGAAGCCGAGCGTCACCGTGACGTCGTGGACCAGCGCGACGACGGTCGAGACGCCGAAATGCCACTCAAAGCGGAACCAGGTGAACAGCGCCACCGCCGCCATCGACAGCAGCACCGCGAGCGCGCCCTTGCGGATCAGCTCCTGGCTGACCTTGCCGCTGACCGATTCGGTGCGGCGGAAGCTGACGTTGCCGTACTTGCCCTTGAGGTCGGCCTGGACCTTGGCGACGACGCGCTGGACCGCCGCCTGGTCGCCCGGGGGGAGCGGCAGGCGGATCAGGATCGTCCGGGCGTTGCCGAACTCCTGCAGCGAGACATCGCCGACGCCGAGGCTTCCGACCTCCCCACGCAACCGGTCGAGCGGCGGCGGGGACGGAAATGCCACCTCCATCGTCAACCCGCCGACGAAATCGACCCCGAGGTTGAGCCCGCGCGTCGCCAGCAACCCGATCGAGCCGAGCGTCAGCAGCAGCGTCAGCGCGAACGCGAGGTAGCGCAGCTTGACGAAGCCGATGTTGGTATTGTCGGGAACGATCTTCAACGGCATGCGGACTGACCTTCAAGCGCACGGACGACAGGATCCTCCCCGCTTGCGGAGCAGACCCCTTGATCCTCCCCGCCTTCGGGGAGGGGGACCATCGCCCTTGCGATGGTGGAGGGGCGGTACAACGGGCTCGAAGAGCGGGTTCGCTCGGCCGCCCCTCCACCACGCCCCAAGAGGGCCGCGGTCCCCCTCCCCGTGCCGGGGAAGATCAAGGTACCGAGCCATGCGGCGACGCCTGCGGGGTCGGCAAGTACGGTTGCAGCGATGATCCGCACGCACCGGACACCGCGTTCCGCAAGCCATGCGTCGCGAGCAGCGTCGCGTTCGGGCCGGTCGCCGGCATCGTGCGAGCGACCATCGATCTCGACCGCGAGACGAGCCGAGGCGCAGTAGAAATCGAGCACATACTCACCGATGGCGTGCTGGCGGCGGAATTTGAGTCCGCCCGGGCGCTGGCGGAGTTCCTGCCAAAGCATGACTTCGGGGAGGCTCATCGTGCCACGAAGACGGCGGGCGGTGTCGACGATCGCGGGTGCGCCGCTCATGTGGCCTGTCCGGCGCGCGAGCTCGCACCGCTGCCCCTCCACCATGCAAGGGCATGGTTCCCCTCCCCGAAGGCGGGGAGGATTTTAGAAGGCGTCATATCGCCAGCGCCTTCGGGCGGGCGCTGGTCAGCCAGCGGGAGACCATCAGGCGGACGACGGTTACGGCGGTGAAGACGCTCGTCGCGATGCCGATCGACAGCACCACCGCAAAGCCCTTGATCGGACCCGAGCCGAACAGGAACATGATGATCGCGACGATGATGTTGAGCGAGTTGGCGTCCCAGATCGTCCGCGTCGCGTCGCGGAAGCCGACTTCGACCGAGGCGATGACGCCCCTGCCCTTGCGCTGCTCCTCGCGGATGCGCTCGTTGATCAGGACGTTGGCGTCGACCGCCGCGCCGATCGTCAGGACCAGCCCGGCGATCCCCGGCAGCGTCAGCGTCGCTCCGACGACCGACATCACGCCGATGATCAGGATCATGTTGAGGACGAGCGCGATCACCGAATAGACGCCGAAGCGGCCATAGGTGACGATCATCAGCAGCGCGACCGCGATCACCGCAGTGCCGGCGGCGAGGCTGCCGGCGCGGATCGAGTCCGCCCCGAGATCGGGGCCGACGGTGCGTTCTTCGACGATCTTGAGTTCGACCGGCAGCTTGCCCGAGCGGAGCAGGATGGCGAACTGGTTGGCACTCGCGGTGGTATAGTTGCCGGTGATGATCCCCGACCCACCGAGGATCGCGCCGTTGATACGCGGCGCGGATATCACCTTGTTGTCGAGAATGATCGCGAACGGCTTGCCGACATTCTCCTGCGTCGCCTTGGCGAAGCGGCGGCCGCCGGTTGCATCGAAGCGGAAGGTGACCGCGGGCGAACCATTGTCGTCCTGCCCGACCTGGCTGTCGACGAGCTGGTCGCCCGTAATCATGGCACGGCGCTTGACGGCGACGGTGCCCGGCTGGTCGGCAAACGGCAGGATCTGGCTGCCGGCGGGGGCGTGACCCGCGGCGACCTCGGCGGGATCGGCCTCGGTGTCGACGAGCTTGAACTCGAGCTTGGCGGTCTTGCCGATCAACGCCTTGAGCGCCGATGGATCTTGCAAGCCGGGAACCTGGACGACGACGCGGTTGTCGCCCTGGCGGACGATCGTCGGCTCGCGCGTGCCGAGTTCGTCGATCCGACGGCGGATGACCTCGACTTCCTGCTCCATCGCGCTGTTGGTCGCCGACGTGATCCCGGCGTCGGTCGGGGTCATCGTCACCCGGTTGCCGTCGACGACGGCGATCTCGACGTCGCGCTGGCCGGTCAGGTTGCCGACCGGGCGCGTCACCTTGCGCAGCGTCTCGACCGCGCGGTCGAGCGTCGTCGGATCGGTCACCGTCAGCGAGACGGCGTTGCCGCTGATGCCGAGGTCGCGGTACTTGACCGGGCCGCCATCGGCTCCCGCCAGCTCGGTCCGCGCGGTTTCCTCGAGGCTGTCGAGCTTCTGCTTGCGGACGTCGTCTGTCGCCGCCTCGAGCATCATGTAGCTGCCGCCGCGCAGGTCGAGGCCGAGGTTGAGCGTGCCGGTGGGCACGAACGACGGCATCGACCTGAGCGTCGACGCGGGGACGAAGTTGGGGATCGCGAAGATCACGCCGAGGACGAGCGTGGCGAGGATCGTCCACACTTTCCAGTTCGGAAAGCCGAGCATGTTAGTTCTTTGCGTCGTTGGCGGCGGCGGGGAGCGGCTTGGTCCGGACTTCCGACAACGTGCCCTTGACGACGCGGAGCTTGACCCCGGTCGCGACCTCGACCTCGAGCTCGGTTTCGGCGACCTTGGTCACCCGCCCGATCAGCCCGCCGCCGGTGACGACCTCATCGCCGCGCTTGACCGCGTCGATCGCGGCGCGATGCGCCTTGGCGCGCTGCTGCTGCGGCCGGATCATCAGGAAGTAGAAGATCGCGAAGATCGCGACGTACGGCAGGAACAGGAGCAGGTTGCCCTGGAGGCCGCCGGGGGCCGCTGCCGCCTGGGCATAGGCCGGGGATGAGAACATGAAAGTCGCTTCCGTGGAACAGGATTGCGGGGGTCTATAGCCGATGCGGGGTAGCGCGCAAATGGGGGGCGTGTGGGGGGTCGTCCCCGGCTTCGAGGGAAGACCTTCGCTAGATCCTCCCTCGCCCTCGCCCTCGCGGGAGCACTTGCTTCTTAATCCTCCCTCGCTCTTGCGGGGGAGGGGGACCATCGCCCTTCGCGATGGTGGAGAGGGCTCCGCAACGTGAATTCCGCGTGTGAGGCCCCCTCCACCACGCCAAGAGGCGCGGTCCCCCTCCCCCGAAGACGGGGGAGGATTTAGAAGGGGCCGACTTTCGCGGCGCCGCCGCCGGTGGTACCGCGCCGGGATGAACGACGACCTCCTCCTCCGCATCGCCGACGCGCTCGACCGCCTCGCCCCTCCCCGCCCTGCCCCCGCAGACCCCGCGGTCGGCGACACCTTCGTCTTCGAGGGCGGCATCCTCCGCGCCGTTCCCCCTCCCCCCGCACAACCGCTGTCGCGCTTCGCCGGGGTCGACGCCCAGCGCGACGCGCTCCTCGCGAACACCCGGCGCCATGCCGCCGGGGCCGCCGCGCACGACGTCCTGCTGTGGGGTGCTCGCGGGATGGGCAAGAGTTCGCTCGTCCGTGCGGTCCACGCCGCGGTCGCCGCCGATGCGACCGGCCCGGCACTCGCGCTGATCCAGGTTGCGCGCGACGACCTCACCGGCCTGCCGGCGCTGTTCCGCACCCTCGGGCAGACCGCGCGGCGCTTCATCGTCTATGCCGACGACGTCTCGTTTGAGGCCGACGAGCGCCAGTACAAGGCGTTGCGCTCGATCCTCGACGGCGGCATCGAGGCGCGGCCCGATAATGTCCGGATCGCCGTGACGTCGAACCGGCGGCACCTCGTGGCGCGCGAGCACGCCGACATCGAGGCGGCGAGCGCGATCAACGCGCGCGACGTCCTCGACGACCGGCTCGCGCTCGCCGACCGCTTCGGGCTGAGCCTCGGCTTCCACAATTGCGACCAGGTCACCTATCTCGCGATCGTCGCCGGCTATGCGGCGGCGTACGGCCTTGCCTACCGCGACGGCGAGGCGCTCGAATGGGCGACCGGGCGCGGTCACCGCTCGGGCCGCGTCGCGTGGCAGTTCGTCACCGAACTGGCTGGGCGGGCCAATCGCGCTATCGCGACCTGATCGGGTTCGCTATCGATCGGTGGTGACCATCACCGATCGCTTTTTCCAGCGCGTCGTCTTCGCGGCGATGATCGGCAGCTTCCTCCTGCTGGCCGTCGTCGGCGGGGGGGTCGTCCTTGCCGCGCGCGAGAGCCGGCATCGCGCCGCGCTGGTCGTCCACACCTTCGAAGTCGAGCGCGCGCTCGACCGTTTCACGATCCTTACCGAGCAGCTCGAAAACGCGCGGCGGGGTTACCTGTTGTATCATCGCGACGGCGCGCTCGCGAACTACAAGCGGACGATGCACGACATCCCGCTGGCGATCGACGCGATCGCACGACTGACGCGCGACAACGCCGCGCAGCAGCGCCGGGTCGCCGGGCTGCGGCAGGAAGCCGAGCTTCATCGCGCGTCGGCGCGCAAGACGATCGACCGGCTTGAAAGCGCGAGCGCGGCGATCCGGGCAATGGCGGATTTCGCGGTCGACGACAGTTTCGTGTCGATGGCGGGGCTGCGCCAGCAGACATCGGTGATGGAGAGCGAGGAGCAGCGGCTGCTCAAGCTGCGGATCGCCGCGCAGGACCATGCGTCCGACCTGCTCAACATCGTTCTCAGCGTCGTCGGCGTCCTGATCCTGCTGTTGATGGGGGGGATGTCGTGGATCGTCCTGCGCTACACCGACGATCTCAACCGCGCGCAGGACAGCCTGCGCGGCGTCAATGCCGGTCTCGAGGGCGCGGTCGCAGCACGAACCACCGAACTCAGCCGGGCCAACGACGAGATCCAGCGCTTCGCTTATATCGTGAGCCACGACCTGCGGTCGCCGCTGGTCAACATCATGGGCTTCACCGCCGAACTCGAAGCCGGGATCGGCCCGCTGACCGGGCTCGCCGACCGTGTCGACGCCAGCGCGCCTGAGCTGATGGATAGCGCGGCGCGCGACGCACTTACCGACCTTCCCGAGGCGATCGGCTTCATCCGGACGTCGACCAACCGGATGGACCGGCTGATCAACGCGATCCTGCGGCTGTCGCGCGAAGGGCGGCGGACGCTGGCCCCCGCGGCTGTCGATATCGCCGCGCTGGCTGCGTCGATTCGCGATAGCCTCCAGTACCGACTCAACGAGCTCGGTGCCGAGATCGCCATCCAGAGCCCGATGCCGACCCTCGTTACCGACCGGCTTGCGCTCGAGCAGATCCTGTCCAACCTTATTGAAAATGCGACGAAATATCTTCAGCCGGGGCGTCCCGGGCGGATCGTCGTCAGCGCCCGGCGCGAGCAGCAGCGGATCATCATCGACGTCGCCGACAACGGCCGCGGAATCGCCTCGAAGGATCACGAACGCATTTTCGAGCTTTTCCGGCGCTCGGGAGTCCAGGATCAGCCGGGCGAGGGACTCGGCCTCGCCCATGTCCGTGCTCTATCGTACCGTCTTGGTGGCATCGTCACCTGTATTTCAGAGCTTGGTGCTGGAGCGACCTTTCGACTATCGCTGCCCGAAGTCCTGAGGATCGAACCGCGCGAGGGGATCGCCGCATGAGCGAACATAGCGTCAACATCATCATGGTCGAGGATGACGAAGGTCATGCACGGCTGATCGAGAAGAACATCCGCCGTGCGGGCATCGCCAACGCCATCCGCCATTTCGTCGATGGCACGACCGCGCTGAGCTATCTGTTCCACGCGCCCGATGGGCCGGCGAACAATGGCCCGGCGCTGATCCTGCTTGATCTCAACCTGCCCGACATGAGCGGCATCGACATCCTCGCCAAGATCAAGGCCGATCCGCGATTGAAGCGGACGCCGGTGGTCGTGTTGACGACGACCGACGACAAGCAGGAGATCCAGCGCTGCTACGATCTCGGCGCCAACGTCTACATCACCAAGCCGGTCAACTACGAGAATTTCGCCCGCGCGATCCAGCAGCTCGGCCTGTTCCTGTCGGTCATTCAAGTGCCCGAGGTCGGCGACGACGCGTGAGCCAGCGGCCCCGCATCCTCTATATCGACGACGACGAGGGGCTGTGCCGGCTGGTGTCGCGCGCGCTCGGCAAGCGCGGCTATGACGTCAGCGTCGCGACCAACGGCCCCGACGGCGTCGCCAAGGCGACCGAGAGCGTCTTCGACCTTGTCGCCGTCGACCATTATATGCCCGACTACGACGGGCTGAGCACGCTCGAGGCGCTTCGCGCGCTGCCGACGGTTCCGCCGATCATCTACGTCACCGGGTCCGAGGAAAGCCGCATCGCGGTCGCCGCGCTCAAGGCGGGGGCGATCGACTATGTCGTCAAAACCGTCGGCGACGACTTCTTCGACCTGCTGACCAACGCCTTCGACACCGCCCTGACCGCGGTCGCGCTGAAGGCGCAGAAGGCCGAGGCCGAGGTCGCGCTGCGGGCGTCGAACGCGCGGCTGGAGGCGCTGCTGCACGAGGTCAACCATCGGGTAGCGAACTCGCTCCAGCTGGTCTCGGCGTTCATCCACCTCCAGGCGAAGGCGCTGACCGACCCCGCCGCGAAGAGCGCGCTCGCCGATACGCAGGCGCGGATCACCGCGATCGCGCAGGTCCACAAGCGGCTCTACACGTCGGACGATGTCGAGGGTGTGGCGATGGACGACTACCTCGCGGCGCTTGTCGGCGAGCTCGAAAAGACGTGGTCGACCCCCGCGTCGCCGCGCACGCTCCGCCTGATCGCCGCGCCGATCCGGCTGGCGACCGACCGCGCGGTATCGCTCGGGGTGATCGTCAACGAGCTCGTCAGCAACGCGTGCAAATACGCCTATGCCCAGGGCCAGGCGGGCGAGATCCGCATCGAGCTGGCGCTCGACGGCGCGCGCGAATTCGTCCTGCGGGTCGAGGACGACGGGGCCGGCCTTCCCGCCTCGAAGACCCCGACCGGCACCGGCATCGGCACCAAGCTGATCGGGGCAATGGCGGCGAGCCTCGGGTCGAGCGTGTTCTACGACCCCGCCCACGTCGGCGTCCGCGCGACCCTCCGCGCTTCGGTCTGAGGCCGCGCGGCCGGATCGTTTCGGCCACGCAGAAACTGTAGCACGCTTGTCTCACGGGTGGTTTATGGTGCACTGCATCATAATCACAGGAGTCGCCGATGCGCCTGCCATTGATCGCCCCCGCCGACCTGTCGCCCGAGCAAAAGCCGCTCTACGACGATATGCGCAAAGGCATCGCCAGCAACTTCAACGCCTTCAAGGTCGAGCGCGACGACGGTGCGCTGATGGGCCCGTGGAATCCGTGGCTCCACGAGCCCGCCATCGGCAAGGCGATCTGGGACCTGACGCTGGCGATGACCGCGCAGGCGGTGCTGCCCGACAACGTCCGCCAGATCGTCATCCTCGTCGTCGGCGCGCGCTTCGATGCGGCGTACGAGCTGTACGCCCACATCGCCGTCGCCGAGCGCGAGGGCATGCCCGCCGAGCGGCTAGCGACGATCGTCGCCGACCTCAAGCCGGCCGACCTGTCGCCCGAGGAAAGCATCGCCTTCGACCTTGCCTTCGCCCTCGTTCGAGGCGGCACCCTGCCCGAGCCGATCTACGCGCTCGCGCTCAAGACCTTCGGCCAGCACGCGTTGAACGAGATGATCTACCTCGTCGGCCTCTACAGCCTCGTGTCGACCACGCTCAACGGCTTCAACGTTCCCGTGCCCGAGCGTGAATAGCGGCGTCGCGTCGCGCGATACGGCGCGGCCGAACGGCACCCCGTTCGAAAGCGTCGCCCTCCTCCTCCAGGGCGGCGGCGCATTGGGCGCGTATCAGGCGGGGGTCTATGAGGCGCTCGTCGGGCACGGCATTCGCCCGACATGGATCGCGGGGATCTCGATCGGCGCGATCAACTCGGCGATCATCGCCGGCAACGACACCGCCGAGGGCATCGCCAAGCTGCGCGGCTTCTGGGAATTCGTCAGCGATGCCGGCGACGGCGGCATGAGCCATTTCTGGTCGGGACTGCTGTCGGGCGACGTCGCGCGCGGGATGGTCAACCAGATCGCCGCGGGCCAGATCATGACCAACGGCGTGCCGGGCTTCTTCAAGCCGCGCTTCCCGCCGCCATACCTCTCGCCGAACGGATCGCTCGCGGCGACCAGCTGGTACGACACCGCGACGCTGCGATCGACGCTCGAACGCTTCGTCGACTTCGACCGGATCAACGCCAGGGAAACCCGCTTCTCGGTCGGCGCGGTCAACGTCCGCACCGGCAACTTCGCCTATTTCGACAATGCGACCGACACCATCCGCCCCGAACACATCATGGCGTCGGGAGCGCTGCCGCCCGCGTTTCCCGCGGTCGAGATCGACAGCGAATTCTATTGGGACGGCGGCATGGTCTCGAACACCCCGCTCGACTGGGTGCTGTCGTCGCGCTCCGACCTCGACACGTTGGTCCTCCAGGTCGACCTGTGGAGCGCGCGCGGCGAGCTGCCGCGCGATCTCAGCGAGGTCGCGGTGCGGATGAAGGAAGTCCAGTTTTCGAGCCGCACCCGGTCGGCCACCGACTCGTTCCGCAAAACCCAGAAGCTTCGCGCGGTGTTCAACCAGCTCCTCGCCAAGCTGCCGCCCGAACTCGCCGAAAGTGCCGAGGCGAAGATCCTGACCGGGGCGTCGGACCCGGCGGTGTTCAACATCGTCCAGCTGATCTATCGCTCGCCGACCTACGAGGGCCAGTCGAAGGACTATGAATTCTCGCGGCGGACGATGGAGGAGCATTGGGCGGCCGGTCTTCGCGACGCAACACGCACCCTCGCCCACCCCGAGGTCCTGAGCCCGCCGTCCGATGCCCACGGCGTCGATGTCTATGATTTCACGAGCAAGGAGTAAGCCCATGATGCTCACCGACAAGGTCGCCGTCGTCACCGGAGCCGCCAGCGGCATCGGCAAGGATATCGCCAGGGTCTATCTCGCCGCCGGCGCCAAGGTCGCGATCGCCGACCTCAACATCGCCGCCGCCAACGCCACCGCACTTGAATTCGACCCGAGCGGCGAGCGCGCGATGGGCGTGGCGATGGACGTCACCGACGAGGATCAGGTCGAAGCCGGGATCGCCGCGGTTGTCGCCAAGTTCGGCGGGATCGATATCCTCGTGTCGAACGCCGGCATCCAGATCGTCGCGTCGGTCGTCGATTACAAGTTCGCCGACTGGAAGAAGATGCTCGCGATCCACCTCGACGGTGCGTTCCTGACGACACGCGCGTGCCTAAAGCACATGTATGCGCAGGGCCGCGGCGGCAGCGTCATCTACATGGGGTCGGTCCACAGCAAGGAAGCGTCGAAGCTCAAGTCGGCGTATGTCGCGGCCAAGCACGGCCTGATCGGCCTCGCCAAGGTCGTCGCCAAGGAAGGCGCCGAATACCATGTCCGCGCCAACGTCATCTGCCCCGGCTTCGTCCGCACCCCGCTCGTCGAGAAGCAGATTCCCGAGCAGGCCAAGGAACTCGGCATTTCCGAGGACGACGTCGTCAAGAAGGTCATGCTCGCCGCCACCGTCGACGGCGAGTTCACCACCGTCGACGACGTCGCCCAGACAGCGCTGTTCCTCGCCGGCTTCCCGTCGAACGCGCTGACCGGCCAGAGCATCGTAGTCAGCCACGGCTGGTTCATGCAGTAATCGATGCGCGGCACCGGGCTTGCCGGTGCCGCGAATCTCGTCAGGCTCAGGCGTGGTGGTGCTTCTTCGCTATCCCGCGCGCCCGGTCTGCAGCAAGCCGCTGCTCGCGCTGTGCCGGGGTCTCGGTCGCGGCGCGCTTGGCGAACGATCGCGACTCGTCGGCAGCAAGCCGCTTCTGGTCCGCAGTTGCATCGGCCGCCGTCGGCGTCTCGTTGCGCTCGGCGTTCATCGACCGCGCCTTGTCGGCGGCAAGGCGCTGCGACCGCTGCGCCGGGGTCTCGTTGGCATGTGCGGTGGAATGCGCGCGGTCGTTCGCCAGACGCTGTGCGCGTGCGGCGGGAGTCTCGCTCGCACGCTCCGAAGCCGTCGTCGACGGCGCGGTCTGCGCGCTCGCGGCAGTGGCGAGCAATGCGGTCATCAAGGCAATGGCGAGTTTCATCGGTGGACTCCATAGCGTGCGACGTGACGGCAAGATCGCTGTCACTAATCGTTATTTACTCCCCTGTAACTGAATGGCGCAAAACGGATTGTTCAGCGGAGAGTTAGGCAGGTTCATCGCGACTTGAGTCGAAGGCGGCGAGCCAAGGCGTTGCCAGAGCTACCTGCCGGAGATGCACTGGCCCGGACCGGCGCGGCCAACAATTCAGGCTCGGCCGCGACCATCGAACACCCGCTTGAAAATTGGTTACGACCGAGAAACCTTTTCTGCGGCAGGATGTTTATTGTGATTATTTATAACGGAGAGCGGTGTGTCCGAGACCGTCATCGATTATGTCGTACGTTCGGGTAATGGCTCGTGGACAGTGTGCCGTCGCACGCTCGACACCCAGCTATCCTGGCTTCGATCGCATGAAATTTCGCGCCACCTCGAGCGCGACAATGCGGTCGCCGAGATGCGCGCACGCAACTCGACCCAGGCCGAGGACCCCGTAGCCAGGCGATAAGGCTGGCCCGGCGGGGACAGCGTCTTCCAACGAACTTGCGGCTAGGCGCCGCCCTGCCCGCTACCGCGCGGCCACGGCAACCATCGACCTTGGCATTCAATTCGTGGTGCGCCCGGCTGGGTTCGAACCAGCGACCTCAGGATTAGAAGTTTCGTGGCCTGATGGCTTAGCGGGACTGTCCGGGAACTAACGGGTTTTCCATCGAGCATCCGTCTAAAACATAGTTCCCGTTCGCCCCTTGTTCCCCCCGCCGTTTCCCGCTACTTTGATTACGTGGCGATTACGCGGGAGCGACGTGGCAAAGGGCCGACTTTCCAAGACGACAGTGGATACCATGCCGATTCCGGCGGCTGGCGATGCCTTCCTGTGGGATGCAGAGACACGCGGCTTTGGCTTGCGCGTTACCAAGGGCGGGGTTCGGTCGTACGTCCTACAGTACCGCGTCACTGGCCGCCCTGCCCGTCGCTTGACGATCGGCGTTCATGGCTCGCCGTGGACGGTGAAGTCGGCTCGCGCCAAGGCCGAGTTATATCTTGCTGAGGTACGGGCGGGCGTCGATCCGGTCGAAGCCAGGCGCAAGGCGGCGGCAACAGCGGCGGACCTCGACGTATCGAGCTACATCACGCGGTTCGTGGACGGCTATTTGAAAGGTGAATGGCCGGACACATGGAGAACGGCCAAGCGCCAGCTAGAGACGTATTTCGAGGCCCGATTTAAGGGGCGGTCGCTGGCGTCCATTGAGCGGCACGAAGTCACCGCCGTATTCGACGGAATGCGAGCAACCCCGGCGGCGGCCCGAAATACTCACGCGGTCGTACGCAAGCTGTTTCGCTGGGCGGTCAATCGCGGCGATATAGCCGTATCGCCGATCGCGGACATGGCTGCACCGCCCGCGCCGAAGCCCCGCAAGCGTGTTTTAACGCCGGACGAGATCGTCGCCGTATGGCGGGCAAGCTATCATCTCTCCGCCCCCTTTGGGCCATGGCTGCGCTTGCTGGTCATAACGCTGCAGCGGCGCAACGAGGTCGCCGGTCTACCGTGGACCGAGCTGTCGCAGGCGAACGGCTTATGGAACCTACCCGGTCCGCGCGCCAAGAACGACAATGACCACATCGTGCCATTGTCGCCGCTGGCGGTTGCGGAACTTGACGCTCTAACATGGTCGCGTAAGGGGCTGCTGTTCTCCACCACGGGCAGGACGCCGATTAGCAGTTTCAGTAAGCTGAAGACGAAGCTGGACGGGTACATGGTGCCGATCATGCAGGAGATGGCGGACGAGCGCGCCGACGCCCTGGGCGAAGATCGCGAGCCGGTTACTATCGCGCCGTGGGTGTTTCACGATCTGCGCCGCACTGGCACAACCGCGCTGCAACAACTCGGCATCCCGATCGAGGTCACGGAACGCGTGATCAATCACATATCGGGGGAAACGGCCGGCATCCGTGGTGTCTACAATCTCTATGCTTACTTGGATGAGAAACGCGCTGCACTCGACGCTTGGGCGAAATATCTAGGACAACTTATCGCGGGAGCATCCGAAACGTCCAATGTGATCGCGATGGCGCGAAGCGTAGGATGAGCGACGGCATGGAATTGCGCCGTCTTTTCGGCCAAGCCGTGGCTTCAGCTTTTTCGGCGTCGAAAGATCGATCTACCGAGACGGCAAGAAGATGGATGAATGACCTGGCACTAGCTATGCGCGCAGCCAGTGTAGCGACTCGCGATCCTTCGGATGCCGATATTCGTCTCGCGTTCTACCATGTGTCATTCATACTTGGGGAAATAGGCTCTGGGGGAATGCCTGATTATATAAAGGCGGCAGTCGGAGGACGGGGAAGACCTCATAATTCACCAGCAAAACTCGAAGTAATGTCACGCGCGGCTATTTATCGGCAAGCATGTCGCCCGGAAGGATTTTCCTTCGAAGGGGAAGTCCACCGCATAGTGGAGAAGGCTCCAATAAAGCGCCTCGCAGAACTATTCGGAGAGTCCGAAAGCACAATGAAGAGGTGGGCCGCGCCCGAGAATATCAGTTCTTTCCTGTTTGGACCCTTGAACGCTGATGCAATCCTACAGCGTGTAATTGACGCTGGCGCGCGAAACAGACCCGTAGTAGCCGAGCGGATCAGGCGGAAACGGGCGGGCGTCCAGCGACGGCAACCAAAGGGCGTCCAATAATACTGCGCATTTAATACCCAGTTACGAAACGCGGTTTGTGCCTTCAATACCCCTCCTGCCCCCGCCGCTCTGGCTGGATGCCCGTCAAGCCGGGATCGCAGGAGAACG
>NZ_JANYGL010000111.1 GCF_025362435.1 Polymorphobacter sp. | reverse complement strand
TCTAAGCCGCCCGCGCTCCTTACCTCCAGCTCCCTACCTTTCTGCTCCCCTCCCCTTCAGGGGAGGGGCCGGGGGTGGGGCAGTCGCCCCAATCACCACACTCCGAGCAAGCCCCACCCCCGGGCCGCGCCAAGCGGCGCGTCTCTGGCCCCTTGCTTGAAGGGGAGGGGAGGCGGTTACCCCTCGCCCGCCATCCGGCTGATATCCTCCAGCGCCAACTCCACCAGCACCCGCATCGCCATGCTCGCCGCCGCCGCATCCCCCGCGGCGATCGCCTCATACACTCGCCGGTGGTCGGGGATCGGGTTGCGCGGCAGGGCGCGGGCGCGTTGTTTGAAGACGGTTGTCCAGTTGACCGCGGCGCCGATGCTCGAGCTCAGGACGATCAGCGCGTCGTTCTTGGTCGCAGCCAGGATGCCGCTGTGGAAGTCGCGGTCGGCGGTGCGGCCGGCTTCGGTCGCGAGGCTGTGCCGCGTCATCGCGGCGAGGGCGTCCTTGAGGATCTTGAGGTCGGCGCGGTCGCGGCGTTCGGCGGCGAGGGCGGCGGCGGCGGGTTCGACGATCGCGCGGAGTTCGAACAGGCCGCGGATGAAGCCGATGTCGGGATCGCCGGTGAACGCCCATGCCAGCACTTCGGGGTCGAGCAAATTCCAGCGGTTGCGCGGCAGGACGCGCGTCCCGGCCTTGGTCCGGCTTTCGACGAGTCCCTTGGCGGTGAGGACCTGGACCGCCTCGCGGTAGGCGCCGCGCGAGACGTCGAGCTCGCCCGAATAGGCGACTTCGCCGGGCAGGCGGTCGCCGGGGGCGTAGTGGCCCGAGACGATGGCGACGCCGAGCTTGTGCGCGATCGCACCGTGAAGCCGCCGCCCGGTGCCGCGCGGCGGGCGCACCGGGTCGTCGACGGCTGCGGCGCTGCCTGGGTCCTCGATGGCAATTTCGGGCGCGTCGAGATCGTCGCCGTCGCCGCCGGCCGCGCTGGTGTCATCGGCGGGCGGCATGGCGACGGATCGGCTCCCCTTGCTGGGATGGCGGGTTGCGGTGCGGTCGGGGGCCGAGATTTCTTGCCTTCCGCGGCCGCCGACCTTATTGTCGGACTATTAAATCCCAATCCGGCAGGTGACACAATGGCTTCGGCATCCTTTCGTTCGATCGCCGCCGATAGTGGTGAGCCGGTCGGCCCGGAATACCACGTCGACGGTCCCACGGAGGTCGCCGCCGCCTGCGCCGCCGCCGACGCCGCGTTCGACACCTATCGCGAGACCGGCACCGCCGAGCGCGCCGCCTTCCTCCGCCGCATCGCCACCGAGATCGAGGCATTGGGCGACGGCCTGATCGTCCAGGCGATGCTCGAGAGCGGCCTGCCGCGCGCCCGGCTCGAGGGCGAGCGCGGGCGGACGGTTGGGCAGCTTCGCCTGTTCGCCGGGGTCGTCGAGCGTGGCGGCTGGCTCGGACTGCGGCTCGACCCGGCGCTGCCCGACCGCGCCCCGCTGCCGCGCCCCGACCTGCGCCTCCGCATGATCCCGGTCGGCCCGGTCGCGGTGTTCGGCGCGAGCAACTTCCCGCTCGCCTTCTCGACCGCGGGCGGCGACACCGCGTCGGCGCTCGCCAGCGGCTGCCCGATCGTCGTCAAGGGCCATCCGGCGCACCCCGGCACCGGGGCGATGGTCGCCGGCGCGATCTGCACCGCGGTCGCCGCCTGCGGCCTGCCCGACGGCGTGTTCTCGCACCTCCAGGGTCCCGGCAACGCGCTCGGGACGGCGCTGGTGCAGGACCCGCGCATCGCCGCGGTCGGCTTCACCGGGTCGCGTTCGGGCGGCCTCGCGCTGGTCCGCATCGCGCAGGCCCGCGACGTGCCGATCCCGGTCTATGCCGAAATGAGCAGCGTCAACCCGGTCGTGCTGTTCCCCGCGGCGCTGGCCGCACGCGGCGCGGCGCTCGGCACCGCGTTCGTCGGCTCGCTGACGATGGGGGCGGGGCAGTTCTGCACCAACCCCGGCCTCGTGCTGGCAATCCCCGGACCCGGGCTCGACGCGTTCGAGGCGGCTGCCCGCGCGGCGATGGCGACGGCGAGCGCGGCGACGATGCTCACCCCGGGAATCCACGCGGCGTACGAGCAGGGCGTCGCGCACCTGCTCGGCCACGACAACGTCGAGACGCTCGCGCAGGGCGCATTGGGAGAAGGCGCGAGCCGTGGCCGTGCGGCGCTGTTCGCGACGGGTGCGCCGGAGTTCCTCAGCGACGAAAGCCTCGGCCACGAGGTCTTCGGCGCGGCATCGCTCGTCGTCCGTTGCGCCGACGAGGCTGAACTTGCCGCGGTTCTTGCGCGTACCGAGGGCCAGCTGACCGCGACGCTGCAGATGGACGCCGGCGACGTGCCGATGGCATCGCGCCTCCTTCCGATCCTCGAGCGCAAGGCCGGGCGCATCCTCGCCAACGGCTGGCCGACAGGGGTCGAGGTCAGCCACGCGATGGTCCACGGCGGGCCGTATCCGGCGACTTCGGACGGGCGGACGACGTCGGTCGGGACGCTCGCGATCGACCGTTTTCTTCGCCCGGTGTGCTACCAGAACTTCGCCGCCGAGTTGCTTCCGGCGGTGCTGCGCGACGACGGCGCGGCGGCGTTCCCGCGCCTGATCGACGGCGTCGCGGCATAGACGCATGATGCTGCGCCTCCTCCAGCATCGCAGCGCCGACGGCACAAGGTCGGTGATCGCCGCGACGGGCGAGGGCGCCGCCTTCGTCACCGGGGTCGACACCGTCCGCGCGCTGGC
>NZ_JANYGL010000106.1 GCF_025362435.1 Polymorphobacter sp. | reverse complement strand
ACCGCCGCCGCGTGGCGCTCGGTCAGTTCGCGGGCGACGCTGTCGATTTCGGCGTGCGGCGCGGGCGCCGCCATCGCCAGCGCCGCAGCCATCGCCCCGCGCAGGCGGGCGCGAAAAGCCTCGTCATACGGTTCGGTGGTGAAGGCGATGCGGCGGACCGCGTCGACTCCGTCGGTTTCGATCAACGCCGCGTCGATCCCGTCCATCGACGTTCCCGACATGAGTCCGAGTGCGAGCATCATCATCTCCTATCTCATGCCGGTTGATGGGCGGGGAGCGCTACTCTAGGCAATTCACCATGACCCACGCCTCCACCTTTCTCCGCACCTTGGACGAACGCGGCTTCGTCCACCAGATCACCGATGCTGCCGCGCTCGACGCCGCCGCGCTGGCGGGGCCGGTCACCGCCTATGTCGGCTACGACTGCACCGCGCCGTCACTTCACGTCGGCAACCTCGTCTCGATCATGATGCTCCGCCACCTCCAGCAGTCGGGCCACAAGCCGGTCGTGCTGCTGGGCGGGGGGACGACCAAGGTCGGCGATCCGTCGGGCAAGGACGAGGGGCGGCAACTGCTCGACGACGCGCGGATCGCCGCGAACATGGCGAGCATCCGCCGCATCTTCGAGCGCTTCCTGTCGTTCGAGGGACCGAACGCGGCGGTGATGATGAACAACGCCGACTGGCTCGACGGCCTCGCGTACATCCCGTTCCTGCGCGACATCGGGCGGCATTTCAGCGTCAACCGGATGCTGACCTTCGACTCGGTCAAGCTCCGCCTCGACCGCGAGCAGCCGCTGAGCTTCCTCGAATTCAACTACATGATCCTCCAGGCGTACGACTTTCTCGAACTGTCGCGCCGCACCGGCTGCTCGCTCCAGATGGGCGGGTCGGACCAGTGGGGGAATATCGTCAACGGCACCGACCTGATCCGCCGCGTCGACGGCAAGCCCGCGTTCGGGCTGACGACGCCGCTGATCACCACCGCCGACGGTGCCAAGATGGGCAAGACTGCGGCGGGAGCGGTGTGGCTCCACGAGGATTCGCTGCCGGGCTACGATTACTGGCAGTTCTGGCGGAACACCCACGACGCCGACGTCGGGCGGTTTTTGCGGCTGTTCACCGACCTGCCGCTAAGCGAGATCGAGGCGCTGGAAGCGCTGCCGGGGGCGGAGATCAACGCCGCCAAGGTCGCGCTCGCTAATGCCGCGACGGCGCTGTGCCGGGGCGAGGCGGCTGCGGTTGCCGCGGCGGGGACGGCGCGGGCGACGTTCGCCGGGGATGCGGGGGACGATTTGCCGACCTTCGCGGTCGCCGGGCCGGTGGCGTTGATCGACGCGCTCGTCGGACTTGGGTTTGCCTCGTCGCGGAAGGATGCGCGGCGGTTGGTCGAGCAGGGTGGGGTTCGGGTGAATGGGGCGGTTCCGGGCGAGAGCGTGGACGCGTCGGTGGGAGTCGGGATGCGGATTTCGGCGGGGAAGAAGCGGCATGGGGTGCTTGTCGCGGCGTAGCGACACCGCGCTATTTTGAGCTCCCCTGATCTTACTGCTCCCCTCCCCTTCAGGGGAGGGGTCGGGGGTGGGGCGGTCGCCACAAGCACCTTACTCCGAGCAGGCCCCACCCCCGGGCCGCGCCAAGCAGCGCGTCTCTCGCCCCTCTCCTAAAGGGGAGGGGTAGCGCGCCTAATCCCGTCCGGTCGCCCAAGGCCGCCAGCTGTCCAGCCGGTTCTCCAGCGCCGCGAGATCCGTCGGCGTCCGTCCCGCCGCAAGGCTCGCGGCGACCGCCGCCGCCGCTGCGACGGTCCGCTGGTCGCCGCGCTGTTGCGCCCGCCGTGCCCACAGCCACGCGGTATCGCGATCGGCGGCGATGCCCTTGCCCGCCGCCATCGCCTGCGCCAGCGCGAGCTGGGCTGGCGGGTAGCCGCGCTGGGCGGCGCGATAGTAATAGGTTGCGGCGGTCGCGGGATCAGGCCGGACACCCTCGCCCTTGGCATACATCCGCCCCAGCATCGTCTCGGCGATCGCCGAATCGCGGTCGGCAAGCGCGGCGAACTGGGTCCGTGCCTCGGCGAAATTCCCCGCGCGATACGCGTCGATCCCCGCCCCGAGCGCCGCCGCGACCGGGGTCGACGGCGCAGCGGTCGGCGAACCGGCGAGCGCAGCTGCGACGAGGATCAGAAGAAACGGCATGACCGTGCCTTAAACCTTCAGCCCGATCGCAACAAGCCGACCGCTGCATCGCGCTCGAACAAGTAGAGCAGAACCCGCGCCGCCTGCCCGCGTGGACTGTCGAGCCCGCCGTCGCGGTCGAGCAGCAAGCGGGCGTCGTCGCGGGCGATGCCGATCAGCCGCGCGGTGCGCTCGGGGTCGGCGAGGCGGAAGGCGGCGTCGCCCGACTGCTTGGTGCCGAGGATTTCGCCCGCGCCGCGCAGCTTCAGATCCTCCTCGGCAATGCGGAAGCCGTCGCCGGTCTCGCGCATCAGCGCCAGCCGCGCCTTCGCCGTCTCCGAGACGACGTCGCCGCGGAGCAGCAGGCAGACCGACTTCGCCGCGCCGCGCCCGACCCGCCCGCGCAACTGGTGGAGCTGCGCGAGGCCGAAGCGCTCGGCCGCCTCGACGATCATCAGCGTCGCGTTGGGCACGTCGACCCCGACCTCGATCACCGTCGTCGCGACGAGCAGCTTGATCCGGTCGGCGGCGAAGTCGGCCATCACCGCGTCTTTCTCGGGCCCCTTCATCCGCCCGTGGACGAGCCCGACGGTGTCGCCGAAGCGCGCACGCAGCATCGCCGCGCGGGTCGTCGCCGCCGCCTCGTCGCCGGTCTCGGTGCCCTCGACCAATGGGCACACCCAATACGCCTGCCCCCCCGCCTCGACGTGGCGTGCGAGCCCGGCGACGACGTCCTCGATCCGGCTGGCGGCGACGACGCGCGTATCGATCGGCTGACGTCCGGGAGGCAGCTCGTCGAGCTTCGACACGTCCATCTCCCCGTACGCGGTCAGCGCCAGCGTTCGCGGGATCGGCGTCGCGGTCATCACCAGCAGGTGCGGCGGCGTGTCGGCCTTGGCGCTGAGCATCAGCCGCTGGTGGACACCGAACTTGTGCTGCTCGTCGACGACGACCAGCCCGAGGTCGCGGTACGCCACCGCCTCCTGGAAGATCGCGTGCGTCCCGATCAATATGTCGATGTCGCCGGTCGCCAGCCGGTCGAGCAGCGCGGCGCGCTCACGCCCCTTGTCGCGCCCGGTCAGGATCGCGACGCGGACGGCCATGTCGCCGAGCAGCTCGGTCAGCTTGTCGTGGTGCTGGCGCGCGAGGATTTCGGTCGGGGCGAGGAACGCCGCCTGCGCCCCGCTCTCGACCGCGGTCAGCATCGCCGCGAGCGCGACCATCGTCTTGCCCGCGCCGACGTCGCCCTGGAGCAGCCGCAGCATCGGCGCGGATTGCTCGAGATCGCCGCGGATTTCCTCGATCGAGCGGCGCTGCGCCCCGGTCAACGGCCACGGCAGCGAGGCGACGAGCGCCGCCGTCAGCGCCCCTGTCCCCGGCAGCGCCCGCCCGCGCCGCCGCCGCGTGCTCGCCCGCACCAGCAGCAGCGCGAGCTGGTTCGCCAGCAGCTCGTCGTACGCCAGCCGGTCGTGCGCCGTACTGTCGTCGCGCAGCGCGTGCGCCGCCGCCAGCGCCGCGCGCCACGGCGTCCAGCGGGTTCGCGCCAGCACGCTCGGCTCGATCCATTCGGGAAGCTCGGGGGCGCGTTCGAGCGCGGTCTCGACGAACGACGCCATCCGCCGATTGGTCACGCCCTCGGTCAGGCCATAGACCGGCTCGCGCGGCGGGATCGTGTTCGCGGCTTCGGGGGTGACGACGAAGTCGGGGTGCGCCATCTGCAGCCATTGGCCGTAGCGGTCGAGCTTGCCCGAGATGACGCGCTTCTCGCCGACCGGGAGCAGCTTGCGCGCATAGCTCCCGCCCTGCCCGAAATAGACCAAGGCGATGTAAGTATTCGCCGAATCGACGCATTGGACGCGGAACGGCGCACGCGCGCCGCCGCTCTCATAGCTCACCGGGGTGATTTCGACGGTGATCGTCCGGTCGACATACGCCTCGTCGAGCGCCGCCAGCCGGACCCGCTCGATCGCCATGACGGGCAGATGGAAGACGAGGTCGATCGCCCGCGTCAGCTTGAGCCGCGCCAATTGCCGCACGAGCGTCGGCCCGACGCCCTTGAGGGCACCGGCTTCGGCGAACAGCGGGTTGAGCAAGGCGGGGCGCATGGCTATGTCAACGCCATAGACGAACGCGCTCGCGGGGAGAACCGGCGGGCGCGTCTTGGCGTTTCTGGAGGCTGGCACGGCAATGGACGATCTCGAATTCCGCCAGCGCCGCCTCGCCTTCCGCGCATGGCACCGCGGCACGCGCGAGGCCGACCTGATGATCGGCGGCTTCGCCGACCGCCACGCGGCGTCGTGGGGAATGGACGAGATCGTCTGGTTCGAGGCGCTGCTCGAGGAACAGGACGTCGACATCATGGCATGGGCGATCGGCAAGGCGGTCCCCCCCGAACGCTTCGAGGGCGAGCAAATGGCGGCGATGCGCAAGCTCGACTATATCGCCAAGGCGATGCGGTGAGCGACGCTTTGGCGAACCTCCCCGCACTATTTCCTGTCATCCCCGCGGAGGCGGGGACCCAAAGTCCCAACCTTGTGACCTTGGCTCCCCGCCTCCGCGGGGATGACAACTTATCCAGGGACCCCGCTTGCTCGACCTGAAATCCCTCATCTCCGCGCGCGAGTCGCTCACCCTCGCCGGCTGCGTCGCCGGGTACCAGCCGTGGCTGATGGCCGACGTCGCGCGTGCCGCGAAGGGCCGGGCGGTGTTCATCGCTGCCGACGACAGTTCGGCGCGCGGGATGCTCGATGCGGTGACGTATTTCGCGCCCGAAATCGAGACGGTGTATTTCCCGGCGTGGGACTGCCTGCCGTACGACCGCGCGTCGCCGTCGATGCGGGTGTCGAGCGACCGGCTGGCGGCGCTCTCGGCATTGGCCGCCCCGACCGACAAGGCGCAGTTGCTCGTCACCACGGTCAACGCCGTCCTCCAGCGTACCCTGCCCCCGGCGCGGATCAAGGACCTCACCGCCGAAATCAAGCCCGGCGCGCGGATCGACCGCGACAAGCTCGCGGCGATGCTGACCGCGAACGGCTATGTCCGCACCGACACGGTGTTTGAGGCGGGCGAGTACGCCGTCCGCGGCGGCCTGCTCGATCTGTTCGCGGCGGGCGACACATACGCGCTGCGCCTCGATTTCTTCGGCGACGAGATCGAGACCGTCCGCCGCTTCGACCCCGCCACCCAGCGCACCGTCGAGACGGCGAAGGGCTTCTCGCTGCTCCCCGTCAACGAGGTGCTGCTCAGCGACGACAGCATCAAGGCATTCCGCAAAGGCTATCTCGACGCGTTCGGCGCGACCGCGACCGGCGACCCCTTGTACGAAGCCATCTCCGACGGGCGGCGGCTGGCCGGGATGGAGCATTGGCTGCCGCTGTTCGAGCCCAGCCTGTCGACGCTGTTCGACTATCTCGGCGACGGCGCTGTCATCGTCCGCGAGGCCGGGACCGACAGCGCCGCCGACGCGCGCTTCGAGGCGATCGAGGAATATCACGACAACCGCACGGCGGCGCTATCGGCGAAGAAGGGCAGCTACCGCCCGCTCGAACCCGCCGCGCTCTACCTCGGCCGCGACGAGTGGACCCGGCTGCTTGCCGGCACGCGGACGCACCTGACCTCGCCGTTCGGCGTCCCCGACGGCACACGCCGGACGATCGACTGCGAGACGACCCCGCCGCGCGACTTCACCCCCGAGCGGACCGCGCAATCGAACGTTTACGAGGCGGTCAAGACGCACATCGACCGGCTCCGCACCGACAAGCGCCGGATCATCCTCGCCAGCTATTCGAACGGCTCGCGCGAGCGGCTGAGCGGGCTGCTCGGCGACCACGGCGTCACCAAGGTCGCGACCGCCGATTCGTGGCAGGAGGCGCTGGGCATCGCCGCCGACGGCCGCGTCGCGCTCACCGTCCTGCCGCTCGATCATGGTTTCAGCCAGCGTGACGTCGCCGTCCTCACCGAGCAGGATATGCTCGGCGACCGCCTCGTCCGCCGCCGCCGCTCCGCCAAGAAGGCCGACGCCTTCATGGCCGAGCTGGCGATGCTGTCGCCCGGCGACCTGCTCGTCCACAAGGATCACGGCATCGGCCGCTACGAAGGGCTGTTTGCGGTCGACATCGGCGCGACCAAGGCGAGCCGTGCGCCGCACGACTGCGTCATGCTGAGCTACGGCGGCGGCGACAAGCTGTACGTCCCCGTCGAGAACATCGACGTCCTGTCGCGCTACGGCTCCGAATCCGAGGGCGTCGCGCTCGACAAGCTCGGCGGCGTCGCGTGGCAGGCGCGCAAGGCGAAGATGAAGGACCGCATCCGCGAGATCGCGGGTGAGTTAATGAAGACCGCCGCCGCCCGCGCGCTGCGCGAAGCCGACGCCGCGGTCCCCGACGCGCAGGGCTATGCCGAGTTCGCCGACCGCTTCCCGTACACCGAGACCGAAGACCAGATGAAGGCGATCGACGACGTCCTCGGCGACCTCGCGTCGGGGCGCCCGATGGACCGGCTGATCTGCGGCGACGTCGGCTTCGGCAAGACCGAGGTCGCGCTGCGCGCCGCCTACGCCGCGGCGATGAGCGGCCAGCAGGTCGCGATCGTCTGCCCGACGACGCTGCTCGCGCGCCAGCATTTCGCCGGCTTCAAGGAGCGCTTCGCCGGGCTGCCGATCGAGATCCGCCAGCTGTCGCGCCTCGTCACCGCGGCGCAGGCGAAGGAGGCGCGCGACGGCCTCGCCGACGGCACCGTCGACATCGTCGTCGGCACCCATGCGATCCTGGCGAAGTCGGTCGAGTTCAAGCGCCTCGGCCTCGTCATCGTCGACGAGGAACAGCGCTTCGGCGTCACCGCCAAGGAGCGCCTCAAGAACCTCAAGACCGACGTCCACGTCCTGACGCTGACCGCGACGCCGATCCCCCGCACGCTGCAGATGGCGCTGACCGGCCTGCGCGAGCTGTCGATCATCGCGACGCCGCCGGTCGACCGCCTCGCGGTGCGCACCTACGTCATGCCGTGGGACGAGGTCGTCCTGCGCGAGGCGCTGCTCCGCGAACATTATCGCGGCGGGCAGAGCTTCTTCGTCACCCCCAAGATCGCCGACCTGCCCGACATTGAGGAGTTCCTTCGCAAGAACGTCCCCGAAGTCACCTTCGTCGCCGCCCACGGCCAGATGGCCCCGACCGAGGTCGAGGAGCGGATGAGCGCCTTCTACGACCGGCGCTACGACGTCCTGCTATCGACCACAATCGTCGAAAGCGGCCTCGAC
>NZ_JANYGL010000072.1 GCF_025362435.1 Polymorphobacter sp. | reverse complement strand
CGGCGCGAACGAGCGCCCGGCAGCGTCTAGTGGGATGATGCGCGACTTCGCCGGGCCGATGCCGTCGGCGTACAGCGCGATCGCCTTCAGCCCTGCCGGTGTCATCATCGCGTCGTAGGTTGTCGTCGCATCGTCGGCGGGGTGGCCCTCGTCGACGAGCTGGATCAGCCGCAGCCCGGTCATCTTCCGCAGCGCCTTGAGATTGGCGACTTCGAACGACTGGATGAAGGCGGCGTCGGTCTTCCTGGTGTAGCCGGCGGCGGCTAGCTGATCGACCAGAGGGCGTTCGAGCGGCAGGCCGATCGCGGTGAAATAGCTCGGGTGCTTGGTCTCGGGATAGACGCCGATCGTCCGCCCGGTCCGCGCCGATTCGGATTTCGCCAGCGCGAGGATCTCGGCGAAGGTCGGGATGTCGAACTTGCCGTCCCATGCGGTGTTTGCGCGGCGCAGCGCGGGCAGGCGTTCGCGCGCGCGCAGCGTCTTCAATTCGGCGAGGGTGAAGTCCTCGGCGAACCAGCCGGTGATGCTCGCCCCGTCGATCGTCTTGGTCGCATGCCGCGCGGCGAATTCAGGGTGGGCGGCGACGTCGGTGGTGCCACCAATCTCGTTCTCGTGGCGCGCGACGAGGACGCCGTCCTTGGTCGGGACGAGGTCGGGTTCGATGAAGTCGGCCCCGCCGGCGATCGCAGTGCGGTACGATTCAAGCGTGTGTTCGGGGCGTTCGCCCGCCGCGCCACGATGGCCGATGATAATCGGGTGTGCCGTCGTCCCGACCGCAGTCGTCATCGCGAGCAGCCCGATCGCCGCCGCCAAGAAAAGTCGCATGCCATCATCCCCGCTCCTTCGAGCAGCGATACGGCACGATTATGACAGTTGAGCGACACCGGAACGAGCCGGTCGCATGCAGGTCAGCCCGGCGAGAAAGTCGTCGAGCGACGTTCCTCGGCGCGTTCGAGAACCTCGTACGCCGCCTGCGCTGCCGCGAAGCGACGCGCGGCGGCGGGATCGTTCGGCGCAACGTCGGGGTGGTTGGCCTTGGCGAGGCGGCGGTACGCGCCCTTGATCGCCACCATGTCGGCGTCGGCGTCGAGTTCGAGCGCCGCCAGCGCATCGAGCTCGGAACGGCTGCGGCTGCCGTCACCGGCGCCGCCCCAGCCCCAGTGCTTCGCCTGGGTGAAGGTCGTCTCCGCCGACTCGTCGGCTTCGCGGGCGCGCGCGTCGGCGGCGCTCAGCCCCTCGAAGTAGTTCCAGTTGCGGTTGTACTCGCCGGCGTGGGTCTCGCAGAAATACCAGCGTTCGGGGCGGTTCGGCGCCTTTGGGGCAGGGCGGTCGCCGGGCTCGTTGCAGCCGTCACGGTCGCAGATCCGCACCTTCACCGCGGCGCTATTCGACCCGTAGTCGCGCCAGCGGGGAAAGCCCCAGTCCATATTGCGTGACGGGCCGGCCATGGTGCCGTCAGTGACCCCGCAGCTTGCCGACGGCACCCATGATATCGTCCATGACGTTGCCGTCCTTGTTGAAGTCGAGCATCGACATCAGCGTTCCCGCCGCGCCGGTCGCCGGGGCAGAGCCGGCGGCGGTACCGCCGGTGACCTGCCCGAGCAGCCCGCCGAGCATGCCGCCCAAGCCGCCGCCGCCGGCATTAGGAGCCTGACCACCGGCGTGGCCGAGCGCGCCCGCCGCGAGTGTCGCCAGCATCGGCAGCAGCGCCGCAAGCTTCGACGCATCGAGCCCGGTCGCGGCGGCGGCATTGCCGGTGACGGCATCGGTGACCTGGCTCGAGCCGAACACCGACCCAAGGATGTTGGTGCCATGCTCAACCGCGGCATCGCTCGCGACCGCGCCGCCCGAGATCGCAGCAGCCTGGCCGGCAGCCGCGTCGAGCCCGGCGGGACCGTTCGCCTCGACGTGCTTTGCCATCCCGCCGGCAACTGCGGGCATCAACGCCGCCATTGCCGACTGGGTCTGCTCGGGCGACAGGCCGACGCGCGCCGCCATCGCCGCGACGGCATCTTCGCCGCCGAAACGGTTGATCAGATCGAGAAGCTGTTGCGACATGGATGGGCCCCTGGTTTGAGACTGATGTAAGGTGCGGATGCTATCATGGCGATGTGACAGATCGCGACGCTCCGGGCTAGGGTAAGGCGATGCCCGACCCCGTTCCCGATTCCGCTGCGAACCTTGGCTCGCGCCGCTTCGTGCCCCTGTTTGTCACCCAGTTCCTCGGGGCGTTCAACGACAATCTGTTCAAGACGGCGATGCTGTTCCTGATCACTTTTCACCTGCCCGGGGTCGACATCAAGAGCGCGGCGACGATGGTGACGGCGGCGGCCGGGGTGTTCATCCTGCCGTTCTTCTTGTTTTCAGGGATCGCCGGCCAGCTTGCCGATGCGCGCGACAAGGCGACGATCGCGCGCGCGGTCAAGCTTGCCGAGGTCGTCATCCTTGGCATCGGCGGCGTCGCGCTGATGCTCGGTTCGGTGCCGCTGCTGTTCGCCTGCCTGTTCGGTATGGGGACGCATTCGACGGTGTTCGGCCCGGTTAAATACGCGATCCTGCCGCAGCATCTACGCCCCGATCGTCTGCTGACCGGGACCGGGCTCGTCGAGGGCGGGACCTTCGTCGCCATCCTGCTCGGCCAGATCGCCGGCGGGCTGCTACCGACCGCATGGGCCGCCGCCGCGATGCTTGCCGCTGCGCTCGCCGGGGTCGTCGCGTCGCGCTTGATCCCGCCTGCACCCCCGGCAGCCGATGCCCCCGCGATCGACTGGAATCCGGTGACGGCGTCGACTGCGGTCGTCCGCCAAGCCTTCGCCGTCCGCCCGGTGTGGCTGGCGACGCTGGCGATCTCGTGGTTCTGGGCACTCGGGGCGATCTTCACCAGCGCGTTCGTGCCGCTGGTCAAGGGCAGCCTCCAC
>NZ_JANYGL010000050.1 GCF_025362435.1 Polymorphobacter sp. | reverse complement strand
GTTCATGGGTCCCGGCCTTCGCCGGGATGACAACTTGAAATTATGAGGCCGGATACGCCCGGACCGTTGTCGGAACGAGGGTGACCGCGTCGCCCGCCGCCAGCCCGCCGGGAACCACATCCAGCGTAACCTCGACAACGCGATCGGCAGCGACGCACTCGATCGCCGCAAGCGCGCCGGTCCGCGCGATCCGGCGGACGGTGGCGGCGATGCCATCGACCCGGCCCGTCGCGATCTCGAACTCATGCGGGCGAACGAACGCCACGCCCGCGCCATCGGCGGCGGGCGGCGCGGTGTTCGCCAGCCGGACCCCGGCGATGACGACTGCGCCGCCGTCGAGGGTGCAGTCGAAGCGGTTGGCGTTGCCGATGAAGTCGGCGACGAACGCGGTTGCCGGGCGATTGAACACCGCGTCGGGGGTGTCGACCTGCTCGATCCGCCCGGCGTTCATCACCGCGACGCGGTCGGCGAGGTCCAATGCCTCGTCCTGGTCGTGGGTGACGAAGATCGATGTCAGCCCCATCGTCTCGTGGACCCCGCGCAGCCAGCGGCGAAGGTCGTTGCGGACCTTGGCGTCCAATGCGCCGAACGGCTCGTCGAGCAGCAGGACGCTCGGCTCGACCGCGAGCGCGCGGGCCAAGGCGACGCGCTGGCGCTGGCCGCCCGATAGCTGCGCCGGGAAGCGCTTGCCCATGCCGGGAAGCTGGATCAGCGTCAGCAGCTCCTCGACCCGCGCGGCGATATCCTTCGCGCTCGGCCGGTCGCGGCGCGGCTTGACGGTCAGGCCGAAGGCGATGTTGTCGGCGACGCTCATGTGGCGGAACAATGCGTAATGCTGGAAGACGAAGCCGACCTTGCGCTCGCGGGCCGGGCGGTCGCCGACGTCGACGCCGTCGAAGGCGATGCTCCCGGCGTCGGGGAAGTCGAGCCCGCCGATGACGCGGAGCAGCGTCGTCTTCCCCGACCCCGACGGCCCGAGCAGCGCGAGGAACTCACCCGGGCGGACGTCGAGACCGACGCCGTTCAACGCCGCGAACGCGCCGAAGCGCTTGACCAGCCCGTCGACCGAAACCGTCAATGCCCGGTTCCCGCCAACTGGTCGCGGAAACGCCATTCGAGGACCGATTTCGCGACCAAAGTCACCAGCGCGAGACCGGCGAGGAGCGAGGCGACGGCGAAAGCGGCGACATAATTATACTCATTGTAGAGGATCTCGATGTGGAGCGGCAGCGTGTTGGTCAGCCCGCGGATATGCCCGCTGACGACCGACACCGCGCCGAATTCGCCCATTGCCCGGGCGTTGCACAGCAGCACGCCATACAGCAATCCCCAGCGGATATTCGGCAGCGTGACGTGCCAGAAGGTCTGCAGCCCCGACGCGCCGAGCGACCGCGCTGCCTCCTCGTCGGTGCGGCCCTGCTCCTGCATCAGCGGGATCAATTCGCGCGCAACAAAGGGAAAGGTGACGAACACCGTCGCCAGCACGATGCCGGGCACGGCGAAGACGATCTGTATGTCGTGCGCGCGCAGCCACGGCCCGAGCCACCCCTGCAGCCCGAACAGCAGGACGTAGATCAGCCCCGATACGACTGGCGACACCGACAGCGGCAGGTCGATCAGCGAGATCAGGACGCTCTTGTAGCGGAAGTCGAACTTGGTGATCGCCCACGACGCCGCCAGCCCGAAGACGATGTTGAGCGGGACCGCGATCCCGGCGACGAGCAAGGTCAGCCGCATCGCCGCGAGCGCGTCTTTCTCGTCGACCGCGGTGCGGAAGGCAGCGACGCCCTTGGCGAACGCTCCGGCGAACACCGCGGCGAGCGGCAGCGCGAGGTTGAGCACGAGAAACGCCAGCGCGACGCCGATCAGCGCCCAGCGGACCCATGCCGGTTCGGACACGCTCCCCTTCACTACGCAGCCATCCGCTTGCGGTCCCACGCCTGGAGCAGGTTGATCGCGAGCAGCACCGCGAACGACGCCATCAGCATCGTCGCGGCGATCGCGGTCGCCCCGGCGTAATTATACTGCTCGAGCTGCTGGACGATCAGCAGCGGCGCGATCTCCGAGCGGTACGGCAGGTTCCCGGCGATGAAGATCACCGAGCCATATTCGCCGACACCGCGTGCAAACGCGAGCGCGAAGCCTGTCGCGAGCGACGGCAGGATCGCGGGCAGGATGACCCGCGTGAAGGTCTGGCGGCGGCCTGCGCCGAGGCTTGCGGCGGCTTCCTCGACGTCGTGGCCGAGGTCGGCGAGCACCGGCTCGACGGTGCGGACGACGAACGGCAGCCCGATGAATGTCAGCGCGACGACGACCCCCAGCGGCTCGAAGGCGACCTTGATCCCGAGCGGCGTCAGCAGTTCGCCGAGCCAGCCGTTCGGCGCATATAGCGCGGTCAGGGCGATGCCCGCGACCGCGGTCGGCAGTGCAAACGGCAGGTCGACGAGCGCGCTGACGACGCGCTTGCCGGGGAAATCATAGCGAACCAGCACCCACGCGACGATCAGCCCGAAGACGCTGTTGATCGCCGCCGCGATCGCCGCCGCGCCGAAGCTCAGGCGGTAGGCGAGCAAGGCGCGGCGCGACAACGCCACTGCGACATACCCGTCCCAACCCAGCCCGGCGGTCTTGATGAAGATTGCCGATAGCGGGATCAGGACGATGATGCACAGATAGAAGACGGTGAAGCCGAAGGTCAGGCCGAAGCCCGGAATGATCGTCCGCTGCCGGAACACGCTCAGCGTTTAGCCGCTTCGAAGATCTGGTCGAAGACGCCGCCGTCGGCAAAATGCACCGCCTGCGTCTTGGTCCAGCCGCCGAAATTGCGGTCGATCGTGAACATCTGGACCGGCTTGAACGCCGCTGCATACTTCGCCGCGACCGCCGGGTCGCGCGGGCGGTAGAAGTCCTTGGCGATGATCTCCTGCGCCGCCGGGGTGTAGAGATAGCGCAAATACGCCTCGGCGACCTTCGCCGTGCCGTGTTTCGCGGCGTTCTTGTCGACGACTGCGACGGGAGGTTCCGCAAGGACGCTGACCGACGGAGTGATGATCTCGAACTTGTCGCCCCCGGCCTCGTGCGTCGCCAGATACGCCTCGTTCTCCCACGCCAGCAGGACGTCGCCCTGACCGCGCTCGACGAAGGTCGTCGTCGACCCACGCGCGCCCGAATCGAGCACCGGGACATTGTGGTAGAGCTTGGTCACGAAATCCTTGGCCTTCGCCGCGCCCAGCGTCTTGGTCGCATAGCCCCACGCCGCGAGATAGTTCCAGCGCGCGCCGCCGCTCGACTTGGGGTTCGGCGTGATCACCGCGATGCCGGGCTTCACGAGGTCGTTCCAGTCGTGGATGCCCTTCGGATTGCCCTTCCGTACGAGGAACACGATCGTCGAATAATACGGCGTCGAATTGTTTGGCAGGCGCTTCTGCCATGCCGCCGGCAGAAGCTTCGCGCGCTCGGCGATCTCGTCGATGTCATAGGCGAGCGCGAGCGTGACGACGTCGGCCTCGAGCCCGTCGATCACCGACCGCGCCTGCTTGCCCGACCCGCCGTGCGACTGGTTGATCGTGACGACGTCGCCGGTCTTCGCCTGCCAGTCCTTGGCGAAGGCGGCGTCGATGTCCTTGTACAGCTCGCGCGTCGGGTCGTAGCTGACGTTGAGCAACGTCACCGGAGCCGCGCCGACGGGGGCCGCCATTGCGGTGCCGGCCAGCAGCATCGTCAATCCAAGTATCGCGCGCATCGCCGCCTCCCGCCAAAATTGTCCCGGGAATGAACGTATCTCTACCCGCCAAGTAGGCAATCGCCCAAAATATATGTCGTGCTAAAGCTGTACTACGCGCCGTCGGCTTTGATGTGCTATAGTGCTCGAAATAAACTGGGGGGTGGATGATGATACGCACGGCAGGCTTGATCTGCGGACTGCTGCTGGCGAGCGGCGCCTTGGCAGCCGACCTCGTCCCCGATCCTGCGGCGATCAAATACGGTCCGGTGCCGACCGCCTTCCCGGCCGGCGCGACGATCGCCGTGCTGTCGGGGAATCCGTTCGCCGCCGGGGACTATGTCCTCCGTCTCAAGATGCCCGACGGCTATGTCATTCCGGCGCACCACCACCCGACGACCGAGAACGTCACCGTCGTCTCGGGCGTGTTTTACGCCGGCATGGGCGACAGGCTCGACAAGGCCGCGGCGGCGCCGTTCGTGCCGGGCGGCTTTGCTGCGCTGCCGGCGGGGATGAACCATTTTGCCTGGGCGAAGGGCGATACGATCGTCCAGGTCCACGGCAAGGGGCCGTTCGAGATCACCTACGTCGATCCGAAGGACGACCCCCGGAACAAGTAGGTCAGGCGGCTTCGCGCCGCTCGACCATGTCGGCGAGGGTGGTGCCGTCGAGGATCGACGCGGTGCTTTCGCGGACGGTCAGCATGACCTTGCGGATGATGCACGTCGCCTCGTCGTAGCAGTCGGCGCAGCGGTGGTACTTGGTCAGGCTGACGCACGGCACCAGCGCGAGCGGGCCCTCGATTGTCCGGATGATCTCGCCGAAGCTGATCGCGCGCGGCGCGCGGGCGAGGCGGTAGCCGCCCATCTTGCCGCGGTAGCTCGCGACCAGCCCGGCGTTCTTGAGGTCGAGCAGGATGATCTCGAGGAACTTGCGCGGCAGCTTCTGGTCGGCGGCAATGACGCTGATCGGCACCGGGGCGACGCTGCCGGTGCGGGCGAGGAAGATCAAAGCGCGCAGCGCGTAACGGGATCTTTGGGTCAACATCGGTACATCGCGGTAATGCACCCGCTCGGCTGCCAAAACAAGCGTTTCACGCCACTGCGCGTGGCACCCCGGGCACACCGACGCCGCATTCGAGGGCATCGCGGTCCCACCCGCCGAGGTCGGCTGCGGCGGAATAGGTCGATTGGAGGAACGCCATGATCGCGGCTTCGGGGTCGCTAGCGGCGCGAACATCGTCGTAGCGCAGGATGAACTCGCCGAGGCCGGGGTCGAACTTGGCGGCGGCGGGGGCAACCGTCGCGGCGGCGAAACCCGCGGGCGCGGGATAGGCGTACGAATAGAAAGCGGCGTGCGGATAGGCGTCGCTCCCCGGCCAGAACCCCGCGCTCGACTCCTCGTGGCTATACGCCTCGCGGGCGACATCGAGCGGCAGGCCGGGACCGCCGGGGTGGAGCGGGGCGCGGCGGCCCGAGAAGCGGGTGACGGCGAGGTCGAAGCTCCCCCAGAAGAAGTGGACCGGGCTCGCCTTGCCGAGGAAGGCGGTGCGGAATGCCTTGAACACTGCGTCGGTCCGGACGAGCGCGGTGTGGAAGGCGCGCGCGGCGGCGGCATCGAACGGGCGGACCGCATGATCGTCCGCGAAGCGGACCGGGTCGGGCATCTCGCTCGGCAGCTGGTCGATCGTTACGGCGATGCCGAGTTCGCCGAAAGCCGCCATCACCTTGCCGAAGAACGCGGCGATCGTGCCATTGTCGAGCGCGATCATCCGCTCGGCGCCGTCGCTGCACGACACCAGCAACACCGCGTCGATCAGGTCGAAGTCGAGCTGGAAGCTCCGCTCCCCCGCCGGGACCGACGACGTCGTCAGTCCGCGCGGAGTGACGTAGAGCGCGACGTGCCAGCTATGGTTGAGCCACGGCGACAGCGCGAGCCGCACCTTGCCGGCGATCTGCGTCATCAGCTGGAGGTGGAGCGCGGTCTCGCGCCAGGCGGGCCAGTCGAGCGTCGGCCACGGCGTTGTCTCGGTCATCGCTCTCAAGCCCCTCGCATGCAGCGCCGCCTGAGTAGCAGCCGGGCTAAATCGTGGCAAAGCTTGACATGTTGCGTTGCAGCAGCAATATGACCGGTGCGTCAACGGACCCGTCCGTTCGGCGGGGTGCGTGATCAGCCGGTATCCGGCGCAGGCCCCGACCTCAGGCGCAGCCAACCAAGGCTACCCATATCACGCGGGTCGTCGAACGAGCCCGCGCTCGTTTGCCGGCCAGAATGCTTTGGTCCGGTGAACGATCGTCGTGTGGCTCCACGCCCACGAAAGACACGAACACAATGACTTACTTCTCCGACTTCGGCCTCGCCGAACCGATCTGCCGCGCGCTCGAAGCCAAGGGCTATACCGAGCCGACGCCGATCCAAACGCACGCGATCCCGGTCGTCATGGCCAACCGCGACCTGTGCGGCATCGCCCAGACCGGCACCGGCAAGACCGCTGCCTTCGCCCTGCCGACGATCGACAAGCTTGCCAAGGCGCCCAAGGCGCTGACCCGCGGCGGCGTCCGCGCGCTGGTCCTGTCGCCGACCCGCGAGCTCGCCTCGCAGATCGCCGAGAGCTTCACCCAGTACGGCAAGTTCATGCGCCTGTCGGTCACCACCGTCTTCGGCGGCGTCCCAATCAACCGGCAGGAGCGGATCATGGCGCACGGCGTCGACGTTCTCGTCGCGACGCCGGGCCGCCTGATCGACCTGATCGACCGCGGCGCGATCGACCTGCGCAAGGTCGAGGTGCTGATCCTCGACGAGGCCGACCAGATGCTCGACCTCGGCTTCATCCACGCCTTGAAGCGCATCGTCACGCTGCTGCCGAAGTCGCGTCAGACGCTGTTCTTCTCGGCAACGATGCCGAAGGCGATCGAGGATCTTGCCGCGCGCTACCTGACCGACCCGGTCAAGGTCTCGGTCAAGCCCGCCGCGACGACCGCCGAGCGTGTGTCGCAGGCGGTGACCTTCGTCAACCAGGGTGAGAAGCCCGCGTTGCTGCAGATGATCCTCAAGCAGGACGGCGTCGACCGCGCGTTGGTCTTCACGCGGACCAAGCACGGCGCCGACCGCGTCGTCCGCCAGCTCGGCAATTCAGGCGTCGAAGCCGCCGCGATCCACGGCAACAAGTCGCAGGGCCAGCGCGAGCGCGCCCTCGAAATGTTCAAGAAGGGCCAGGTCAAGGTCCTCGTCGCGACCGACATCGCTGCGCGCGGGATCGACATCGACGCGGTCAGCCACGTCATCAACTACGAACTGCCGAACGTCCCGGAAAGCTACGTCCACCGCATCGGCCGGACGGCACGCGCCGGAGCCGGTGGCTCGGCGATCGCGTTCTGCGCCGACGACGAGCGGCCGTTCCTCCGCGACATCGAGAAGCTGACCCGGATGAAGGTCGATATCCTGCCGCTGCCCGAGGACTTCCGTTCGCAGGTGGCGAAGACCGCGGCCGTCGAGAAGGCCGCGCCGCACGTCCCCCGCGACGTCGATCCGCGCAGCATGGCGGCGCGTCCGCACGGTAACAACGGTCGCCGTGGTGGCGGCGGTGGTCGCGGTGCTGGCGGCGGCGGTTATGCCGGCGGCGGCGGTGGTGGTGGCGGCCGCCCGGCACGCGACCCCCGCGTCGTCGTCAACCCGGTCCGCTCGCGCGGTCCGCGCTAAGCAGGCGACTCCGCGCCGTCCAACCGGCGGCGCGGACCCGTTCTTTGCGATTCCGGCGTTATGCCGGGATGGCGATAACGAGCAGCGAAGGCACCGAACGCACGACTGACCGGCTTGAAGCCTTCAGTGATGCCGTCCTCGCGATCGCCATCACCGTTCCGGTCGTCGAGCTCCACGCCATCGACATCGCCCACCGGCCCGACCTTGCCGCAGCCTATGCCGGGCTGATCCCCGACTATATCGCTTACGCGCTGAGCGTCGTCGTCATCGGCCTCTACTGGGCCCACTCGCACTTCAGCGGCAAGATCGTCGAGAAGACCGACCACGGCTTCAACCTGCTGAGCGTGTTGTTCCTCGCGTTGGTCAGTGTCACGCCGCTGCCGGCACGTCCGTTCGTCGAACACTTCCGCGCCGGGCTGGACGGCGACGCAAATGGGCGGACCGCAGCAGTGGTCTATGCTGCCGCCCTCGCCGCCCCGAGCGTCGCGTGGCTGGTCCGCTGGCTCTATGCATGGCGTCGCCACTTGCTCGATGACCGCCTGACCGACGCTTACCTGCACCGCGTCAAGATCAAGTATGTCGCTACCGCCGTCCTGTCGACGGCGGGAGCGGTCATTGCTGCTTTGATCGACTGGCGGGTCGGCTTCGGCCTGACCGCGCTCGTTACACTGGCCTATTTCCTGCCGCCGTCGAAGCCCGAATACCGGGAGGGGCAGGAGCCGGACCACGAACTCGAGGACGCGGGCGACAAGCCGGCCTGAGTTCGTGGCCGTCGCGTCCTAGGCCGCGCGCGCCTTGAGGATCTTGCCCGGTGCGCGCGGCGGCTCACCCTTGGGCAGCGCGTCGATGTGCTCCATGCCCGACACGACTTCGCCCCAGACGGTGTACTGGTTGTCGAGGAACGGCGAATCGCCGAAGCAGATGAAGAACTGGCTGTTGGCCGAGTTCGGGTTGCTCGTCCGCGCCATCGACGCGGTGCCACGCTTGTGCGGCTCCTTCGAGAATTCGGCCTTGAGGTCGGGCTTCTTCGAGCCGCCGCTGCCGGTGCCGCTCGGGTCGCCGCCCTGTGCCATGAAGCCGGGGATGACGCGGTGAAAAACGACGCCGTCGTAGAAGCCTTCGTTGGCCAGCTCGGCGATGCGCGCGGTGTGGCCGGGGGCCAAGTCGTTGCGCAGCTTGATCGTGACGTCGCCGCCATCGAGGGTCAGGATCAGGTTTTCAGGCGTGTCGGTCATTGATTTACTCCGGTGAATGCGGAGGCGTACTTAGGGACGCAGGGCGAATTCGCCAAGCGCGGTTCGCAGCGGATCGGGGATCGGTGAAGGCCCGCCGTCGCCGCGATGGACCATGACGGTGTCGCTCAGCCCGATGCAGCCGTCGGGCTGGAACAGCCCCATCGCCACCCGCCAGCTCGACGAGCCGGTGGCGACGACGGCGACCCCGATCGCCGTCGGAACGCGGTATTTGCCCTCGTCGAGATAGTCGATCTCGAGCCGCGCGACGACGAACCGTGGCCGTCCGACGGAGTAATTGTGGCGGATGTGCCAGTTGAAGCGGACCCGCGCCTCCTCGTACAACCCCGCGATGGCGACGTTGTTGAGGTGGATATTGACGTCCATGTCGCCGAAGCGGGTCTCGAGCTCGACGCTCCACGGGTAAGCGGATGCGTCGAGCCGCCGCGGGTCGTGGCGCGCCACTAGGGCTTCGGCGCGTCGGCGGGGGGCGGGGGGCTGACGGCGTTGCCCTTGGCGTAAGCGGTAATCGTCGCCGGCCGTGCGTCGATCGCCTCGACCCAGCGCGCGACATGGGCGTGGTCGTCGATCAGCCCGGCTGCGGCGACCGCGCGAACCCACGGGTAGCTCGCCATGTCGGCGATCGAATAGTTCGCCCCCGCGGTGAACTCGCTTTCGCCGAGCCGCCGGTCGAGGACGCCCAGCAGCCGCTGCGTCTCGTCGGTGTAGCGCTTGATCGCGTACGGCACCTTCTCGGGGGCGAAGCGGACGAAATGCCCCATCTGCCCGGCCATCGGCCCAAGCCCGCCGACCTGCCAGAACAGCCATTCCTTGACGGTAACGCGCTCGCGCAGCGTTTCGCCGGCGAAGCGCTTCGCCTTCTTGGCGAGGTAGAGCAGGATCGCGCCCGATTCGAAGATGCCGAGCGGGCCGCCGCCGCCCGGCTGGTCGCCGTCGCCGGGCTCATGGTCGACGATCGCCGGCATCTTGTTGTTCGGGCTGATCTTGAGGAAGTCGGGGGCGAACTGGTCGTTCTTGCTGATGTTGACCGGGTGGATCGTATAGTCGAGCCCGGTTTCCTCGAGCATCAGCGTGATCTTGTGCCCGTTCGGCGTCGGCCAGAAATACAGGTCGATCATGTTGTGGCTCCTTGGATGCGCGGGTCGGCGCGGCGTATGCGGGGCGGGCGTGTTGGGCGCGGCTTATTGCGTCCGTCCGCGTGCCTGAACGGCGACGCGGTTGGTGGCGATCGTGTCGGGGGTGACGGCCGCGTTGGCGGCGGCACCGCGGTCGTGCTCGATCGCCAGCCCGTCGGCGAAGGTCTGAGCAAAGCCGTCGTCGATCAGCTGCTTGTACGCGGCGGCAAAGCCGGGTTCGACCTGCGCCATGTCGGCGGCGAGGGCGCGGGCGGCAGTCATCAGCTGCGCCGCGGGGACGACGCGATTGATCAGCCCCCAGCGCTCGGCGGTCGCGGCGTCGAGGAAGTTGCCCGACAGCGACAGCTCCTTGGCGCGGTGGATGCCGATCAGCCGCGATAGTTTCTGCGACAGCCCCCAGCCCGGCATGATGCCGACGCGGGCGTGGGTGTCGGCGAAGCGCGCCGTGTCGGCGGCAATCAGGACGTCGCAGGCGAGCGCGAGTTCGAAGCCGCCGGTGATGGCGACACCGTTGATCGCGCCGATCACCGGCTTGCGGCAGAGCTCGACCGCCTTGACCGGATTGGCGCGGGCCTCGGTGCCGGTGGCGTCGGCCATCGCGCTGGCGTCGGAGCCGAGTTCCTTGAGGTCGAGCCCAGCGGTGAAGGCGCGGTCGCCCGCACCGGTCAGGATCACCACGCGCACCGCGACGTCACCGTCGAGCGCCGCCATCGCCCGCGCGAGATCGGCGCGCATCTCCTTCGACAGCGCGTTCATCGCCTGCGGGCGGTTCATCGTCACGGTCGCGATCGCGCCGTTGAGCGTCACCGTCAGGACTTCGGACACAAGCGACTCCAGTTAACTACGGATGACCCTATCGCCTTGCGCGGGGGCAGGTCAAAGCGCGCTTGGCGACGGTCTCGATCTGGGCAATGAGGGAGCGTCGGGGCCCCTTTTTTGCGAGGCGAGTGAACGAATGTCGAAACGCGCGCTGATCGCGCTGATCCTGCTTGCCGCGAGCCCGGTGCATGCCGGCAGCGTCGCGCTGACCTTCGACGACCTGCCGGTGTTCGGCCGGACCAAGCCGGTCGCCGACGGTGCCGCGATTACCCGCAAGCTGCTCGCTGGCTTACGCGCGAACCGGATCCACGCGATCGGCTTCGTCAACGAGAGCCAACTCGAGGATGATCCCGCCGGGCGGAGCGCTCTGCTGGCACGCTGGCTCGACGCCGGGATGGACCTCGGCAACCACACCTTTTCGCACCCGTCGCTCGATACGATGCCGGTCGACGATTATATTGCCGATGCCGCCAAGGGAGATACCGTCACGCGGGTCCTCGACGCCGCGCACGGCAAGGTGCCGCGCTGGTTCCGCTTCCCGTTCCTCGAGACCGGGCCGACGCTGGCGATCCGCGACCGCTTCGCCGCGTGGCTGCGCAGCGACGGCTACCGCGTCGCGCCGGTGACGATGGAGAACTCCGACGACATTTTCGCGATGGTCTATGACGAGGACATCGGCCGCGGCGACAAGCGCGCAGCGAGGCTGGTCCGGCGCGAGTACATCGCCTTCTCGCGCCGGATCGTGCCGTGGTATCGCAGCGCCGCGCGGATGCTGCTCGGCCGCGAACCGGCGTATGTCTTTCTGCTCCATGCCAGCCGGCTCAATGCCGACAGCATCGGCGCGCTGGCGGCTATCCTCCGTCACGAGCATCTCCGTCCGGTGTCGATCGACACGGCGATGACCGATCCGGCCTATGCGCTGCCCGACACTTATGCCGGGCCGAACGGCGACGACTGGCTCGAGCGTTGGGCCTACACGCAGAACAAGGACCTGCCGTGGGACGATCTGCCGGTGCCCCCGGCTGCGATCACGATGGAGGCATCACGGCTCGACGCTGGACCCGCGAAGGAGCCCTGACCGCAAGGGGGGCTCTCTCTCAAGTGTCATCCCGGCGCAGGCCGGGACCCATGGTCACGACAGGCAGTGATCATG
>NZ_JANYGL010000036.1 GCF_025362435.1 Polymorphobacter sp. | reverse complement strand
GCGGCATTGAGCATGGCCGCCCCCGTCGTTATCCGCGCGACGGTGTTCAAGGCCGAACGGGTCAAGCCCCGCGACGCGCCCGATGTCGCGCCGGGAGCTGCGCGGATGCTGGTGTCGGCGGCGACGACCTCGGCGATCGTCGCACCGGGTGAAGTGCCGCCACGGATCACCTATCTCGTCGACGTCCCGCTCGATGCGCACGGCAAACCGCCACAGCTGCTGCGGAGCGACGTCCTGCTGTTCCTGCGCGGCAATCCGGCGGTGCCGGGCGAGTATACGCTGGTCGACGCCCACGGCCAGATCGCGTGGACGGCGGAGGAGGATGCCGCAGTCCGGACCGTCCTGACCGGCGTTCGCAGCGGCACGGTCCCCGTCGTGACCGGTATCACCTCGGCGTTCCGCGTGCCGGGCGCGGTCCCCGGCGAGGCCGAGAGCCAGTTCTTCCTGTCGACTGCCGACGGCAAGCCGGTGTCGCTCGTCGTGCTGACCCGCCCCGGCCAAGCCCGTAAGCTGAGCATCGCGCTCGGCGACGTCATCGACGATGCCGCGGCAGGGGTGAAGCCGGCGACGCTATTGTGGTACCGCCTCGCCTGCTTCCTGCCGAAGGCGCTGCCGGCGAAACTCGACGGCGCGGCCGACGTCGCCGACGACTATCGCTTCATCCTGACGTCGCTCGGCCCGTGCGGGCGGACCTTCTAGAACGACGCGAGTTCGACCCCGACGGCGGCACAGTCGGGGTAGATGTCGGGCTTGCGCGTCGACACCCGGATCGCGGTAACGCCGCGTCGCGCCGCGACATGGTCGTAGACCGCGCGGCAGACGGTCTCCTGAAGGTTGAAGCGGCGTCCGGCGACGATGGCGACGATCGCAGTGCGTAGCGCGTCATAGTCCCACGCCGCAGCAACAGTGTCGCTTTCGGGAAAGTTGGCGGCGTCGAGCCAGACCTCGACGTTGATCCGCAGCCGCTGCGGGGTGCCGATCTCGAAGGCGTGAAAGCCGATGTCGACGGGCAGGTCGAAGTCTTCAAGGACGATCTTGCGCGTGCGCGGCGCAAGTTCGGCCGGGATCAGGCCCGCGAGGTCGGTCATTCGCTATCCACCATATACGCCACGTCGCGCGGCAGGCCGAGCAGGCGCTGCCCGCCGTCGAGGGTGATCGTCTGGGCGTTCAGCGTCGGCGTGGCAATGATGTAGCGCAGCGTCGCGACGATCTCGGCGACCTGCACCCCGCGCCCGAGCGGATTGAGCGTGTGCGCCCGGGCGAAGTTCTCGCGCGACTGCGGCCCGCTGACCATCGTCACCGCCGGGGCGATCGCGTTGACCCGGAGCCTGGGCGCATAGGCGCGGGCGGCGAGCTCGGTCAGCCCGGCGAGGCCGATCTTGCTGACGGTGTACGACAGGAAATCGGGGTTGAGGCTGGCGAGCTTGGCGTCGAGCATGTTGACCACCAATCCATCGGATTCGACCGCGGCGGCGAAGGCACGCGTCAGCAGCGCCGGGGCGCGGAGGTTGATCGCCATGTGGCGGTCCCACTGCTCGACGGTGAAGTCGTCGAAATGGTCGGGATCGAAACGCGAGGCACTGTTGACGAGCAGCCCCGGGGGGGCGGCAGCGACGGCGGCGGCGATGATCGTCGCGCCGGCATCGGGGTCGGCGAGATCGGCGGCGACGACCGACGCCGCGCCCCCCGCGGCGACCAGTTCGGCACGCAGGGCCTCGGCCTCGGCGGTCGACGCATGGCAGTGAATGACGACGTGCCAGCCGTCGGCGGCGAGCGCGCGGACGAGTTCGGCACCGATGCGCTTGGCGCCCCCGGTGACGATGGCGCTGCGGTCGAGGGGCTCGGCGATCATTGCGGCGGGGTAGCGAGCGCGCCCGGTTGCGGCAAGCGCGGCGGGGTGCCGCAAAATTGAGCAATGTCTGCCACCCACACCGTCCGCCGCAGGAGCAGCCGCGATTCCGCGCACCCCGTCCGACTGTCGCACACCGCTTTGTCCACAGCCGCCGTGGATAAGCCAATCCTTGAGGCGAAGGCCCCGCGCGCCTAGATTGACGATGACCGATGGCCCTGCCCCCTCCCCCCGACCGCTTTTCCGAAGAAACCGCGACGTCGACCGTCCGCGGGCGCGATACGCCCGACATCGACGCGGGCGTTGCGGCGATTCGTAACGTCCTGCGAACGCTGCCGGCGCGGCCGGGGGTCTACCGGATGCTCGATAGCGGCGGCGACGTGCTGTATGTCGGCAAGGCGCGCGCGTTGAAGGCGCGGGTGACCAACTACACGCAGGTTACCCGCCTGCCCCGCCGCCTCCAGCGGATGGTCGCGCAGACGCGGTCGATGACGATCGTCACGACCAATTCGGAGAGCGAGGCGCTGCTGCTCGAGGCGCAGCTGATCAAGCGCTTCCGCCCGGCGTACAACGTCCTCCTCCGCGACGACAAAAGCTTCCCCTTCATCTTCCTGCGCGAGGATCACGCCTTTCCGCGCATTTCGAAGCATCGCGGCGCACGCGTCGGCAAGGGCATCTATTACGGGCCGTTCGCCAGCGCCGGCGCGGTCAACACCACGCTCAACGCGCTCCAGAAGGTGTTCCTGCTGCGCTCGTGCTCGGATTCGTTCTTTGCCAACCGCTCGCGGCCGTGCCTGCTCCACCAGATCCGGCGCTGCTCGGCACCGTGCGTCGGACGGATCGAGCCCGACGCCTATGCCGAGTTGATCGACGACGCCAAGGCGTTCCTGTCGGGCAAGAGCCAGGAGGTCCAGCGCAAGCTTGGCGGGCTGATGGAGACCGCGGCGGCGGCGTACGACTTCGAACTCGCGGCGGTGTTCCGCGACCGGCTGCGCGCGCTGACCTATATCCAGGGCAGCCAGGCGATCAACGCCGCCGACGCCGCGACCGACGCCGACATCGTCGCGCTGGCGTGCAGCGCCGGTGTCATGTGCATCCAGGTCTTCTTCATTCGCGGCGGACAGAACTGGGGACACCGCGCCTTCTTCCCGGCGCACACCGCCGACGTCGCCGAGGACGAGGTGCTCGCCGCCTTCCTCGCGCAGTTCTACGACGACGTGCCCGTCCCGCGCGAAGTCCTGCTCGACCGCAACCTCGACGAGATGGCGTTGCTCGCCGATGCGCTGTCGGAGCGCGCGGGCAAGCGCGTCGGTCTGCGCGCGCCGCAGCGCGGGTCGTCGAAGCGCCTCGTCGACCAGGCGACGCGCAACGCGACCGAGGCGCTCGAGCGCCACCTCGCCGAATCGACGACGCAGGGTAAATTGCTTGCAGAGCTTGCCGAACTGTTCGATCTCGCCGCGCCGCCGCAGCGGATCGAGGTCTACGACAACAGCCACATCCAGGGGACCGCGGCGCTCGGCGCGATGATCGTCGCCGGGCCGGAGGGCTTCCGCAAGAACGCCTACCGCAAGTTCAACATGAAGGAGGCGCAGATTAACGGCGTCGCCATCACGCCCGGCGACGACTTCGCGATGATGAAGGCGATGCTCGGGCGGCGCTTCGCCCGGCTCGAGAAGGAAGACCCCGACCGGACCAGCGGCGACTGGCCCGACCTGCTGCTGATCGATGGCGGCCGCGGGCAGTTGAACGCGGTCCTCGAGGTCATGGGCGAACTCGGCGTGTTCAACGTCTGCGTCGTCGGCGTCGCCAAGGGCCCCGACCGCAATGCCGGGCGCGAGACCTTCTACCTGCCGAACGGGCGCGAACTGACGCTGCCGCCGAACGCACCGGTGCTGTTCTTCCTCCAGCGGCTGCGCGACGAGGCGCACCGCTTCGCCATCGGCGCGCACCGGGCAAAGCGGTCGAAGGCGATCGTCGCCAATCCGCTCGACGACGTCCCCGGCATCGGCCCGGCGCGGAAGCGGGCGCTGCTGATGCATTTCGGCACGTCGAGGGCGGTGCGCGGCGCGACACTTGCCGACCTCGAGAAGGCTCCGGGGATCAGCAAGGGCATGGCGGCCGCGCTGCACGGGCACTTCCACCCGAGGGGGTAGCGGCGATGTGTGAAAAGCCTGTCCTACAGGCCGCTGCGAGGTCTAGCGTTATCGGCTGAGAGGAACGAGACGCGATGGGCCGGAAGGATCAGTTAGGAGCGGGTCGGCGAGAGCCTGGCCGACGCGCGACCGAGTTGACCCGTGCGGTTCGTGGTAAGACGGCATGCCCCCGTGACGCGGCGTCAGGTTCATCAACTTTGGAATATTGTTGCGCGGTTGTTTCGAGCCATGCCGGTTCGCGGCGTCGCTTATGCCTAGCGTCGCGCAGCGACTCGCGTCCACGTTTGCGTCTGGCAGACGAGTCCCGGAATGACGCAGCCGCTGACTTCGAGTGCGTTCGCATCGACCTGCGCCAGTGTGCCGGCAACGGTCTGGCCGATGTCGGGAACGAAGACTTCGCCGGTCCAGTGGCCGGGACCGTCGGCGTCGAGCCCGCGAAACAACTGTGTGCCAATGAGGCGTTCGGTGCCGCCGTTGGCCGCGTCGTCGCGCGCCTTCTCGTTCGCCCAGACGACGGTGCCGCACAACCGCGGACCGCACGGCGCCATCGCCACCTCGACGCTGCCCGCCGGGTTGCGCCACGTTCCGGCGATGCGCGACGGCGCGGCGTTGAGCGGTGCGGCGGCGGCAACGACGGTAACCGCGGCGAGAATAAAGGGCGAAAAACAACGCATGACGGACTCCCAACGACGACCCGGGCCGGCGGACTAGCGGCGCCCGGGTGGACACGGCATGAACGATGGAGAGTGCGATGACCCTGACGCTCTACACTGCGGCAACGCCCAACGGGTACAAGGTATCCGTCGCGCTCGAGGAGCTCGGGCTGGCGTACGACGTCCGCAAGATCGACCTGATGGCGGGCGAGCAGAAGCAGCCGTGGTTCCTCGACATCTGCCCGAACGGGCGCGTGCCGGCGATCGTCGACCACGACGTCCCCGGCGGCTTCCCGGTCTTTGAATCGGGGGCGTGCCTGATCTACCTCGCCGAGAAGACCGGGCGGTTGATGCCGACCGACACCCTCGGGCGCAGCCGCGTCCTCCAGTGGCTGATGTTCCAGATGGGCGGCGTCGGCCCGATGATGGGGCAGGCCAACGTCTTCTTCCGCTATTTCCCCGAGAAGATCCCCGCCGCGATCGCGCGTTACCAGGGCGAAGGCCGCCGCCTGTTCTCCGTTCTCGACGGCCAGCTTGCGAAGACCGAATTTCTCGCCGGCGACGACTATAGCATCGCCGACATCGCCAACTGGTGCTGGACGCGGACCGCGGCGTGGTCGGGCATCGACACCGACGGGCTGCCCAACCTCGCGCGCTGGGACGCGACGATCGCCGCGCGCCCGGCGGCGCAGCGCGGGATCGTCGTGCCCGAGGACGCGAGCGCCAAGCTGAAAGGCGGCGACGCGGCGAAGACGGCCGAGCGGGTGCGGTCGATCGTCGAGATGGGCAAGCCTGCCGAATAGTGGTGGCACCATTTCTTTGCGGCCCGCGCTGATCTAAGGAGGGACCAACGAACCGGGGGGATCACGATGCCGCATTATCTGCCACTGACCGAGGGCGCGCTCATTGCAGCACTCGCGATCTACGTCTGGTCTGCGATCCGCGTCAGCCAGTCGCGCAGCAAGTTCGGCGTCATGGCGCCGACCGTGACCGGGGACCCGGAGTTCGAGCGGGCGTTCCGCGCCCAGCAGAATACCGTCGAGCAGATGGTGTTGTTCGTGCCGCTCCTTGGCCTCGCGGCGCTGGCGTGGGGCGACCTCTATGCCGGGATCTACGGCGCGATCTGGTGCGTCGGGCGGCTGATCTACATCGAGACGTATATCCGCGAAGCCGGCAAGCGCTCGCTCGGCTTCATGCTGTCGGGGGTGCTGTCGATGATCGTCCTGATCGCGGTCGTCGCCAGCTTTGCCCTCCATCAGTTCGGGATCGGCTAAACCCCGCGAAAGGTTGCGAAATCCTCGACCTCGGCGCGGCGGGCGCGCATCGCGTTGACCGGATCGGCGGGGTCGGCCCGGCCGATCGCCATGCCGCAGAACAGCATCCGCTCGGGCGGCAGGTCGATGAACCTGCCGATCGTCTGCGGGTAGACCGCCCAGCATTCCTGCGCGCAGCTGTCGAGCCCCTCCTCGCGCAGCAGCAGCATTACCGTCTGGAGGAACATGCCGAGGTCGGACCATTGCGGCGACCCCATCCCCCGGTCGACCGAGCAGAACAAGGCCAGCGGCGCGCCGAAGAACTGGAAGTTCTGCGCGAACCACATCATCCGCCTCAGCTTGTCCTCGCGCGGGATGCCGAGCGCGGCGTACAGGTCCTCGCCGACCTCGAAGCGGTACGTCCGCTGCCGGTCGGGCAGGGTCTTGGGGTAGATGTCATACTCGCTCCCCTCCCCGCCCGGCGCCTCGCGGACGCGGTCGAGCATGATCGCCTTGAGCTGGTCGAGCGGTTCGCCGGCGACGACGTCAACATGCCACGGCTGGAGGTTGCCCCCCGACGGCGAGCGCGCCGCGCTGGCAAGGACGCGGCGGATCACCGCACCATCGACCGGATCGGGCAGGAAGCCGCGGACCGACCGGCGGCTCGCCACCGCTTCACTGACCTGCATCATCTCGCTCCAGCCGTTGAGTTGCTTGATCCCATAGCCTATCCCCGGCGCGTGTTGTCCAGCCTCCCCAATCTCCTGACGCTGAGCCGGATCTTCGCGGTGCCGCTGCTCGTCGCCCTGCTGTGGGACCCCGGGGTCGCCGCGACGATTGCTGCCTTCGTTGTCTTCTCGGTCGCCGGAGCCACCGACTATCTCGACGGCTATCTCGCCCGGGCCCGCGGCACGGTGTCGAAGCTGGGGATCTTCCTCGATCCGGTCGCCGACAAGATCATGGTCGCCGCGACGATCGTCATGCTCGTCCACCTCGGCGCGATCCACGGGCTCGCGGTGATCGCCGCGCTCGTCATCCTCCTCCGCGAGATCACCGTCTCGGGCCTCCGCGAGTTCCTCGCCGGGCTGCAGGTGTCGTTGCCCGTGAGCGCGCTAGCGAAGTGGAAGACCGCGTTCCAGATGATCGCACTCGGCGCCCTGATCCTCGGTGTCGCCACCCCCCGCATCGCGCCGTGGCTGCCCGCTCCGCTCATCGGCCTATGGTGCCTGTGGCTGGCGGCGGGGCTGACCGTCATCACCGGCTACGACTATCTCCGCGTCGGCCTCAAGCACATGGACACATGATCGAGCTCGTCTATTTCGCATGGGTCCGCGAGCGGATCGGCGTCGATGGCGAGATCCTGCCGCTGCCGCCCGGAGCCGCGACGGTCGGCGACTTGCTCGACTGGCTCGCCACCCGCTCCCCCGGCCACGCCGCCGCGCTGAGCGAACGCGCCGCCATCCGCGTCGCGGTCGACCAGTCGTTCGTCTGCTTCGACGCGCCGGTCACCGATGGCGTCGAAGTCGCGATCTTCCCCCCGGTCACCGGAGGGTGATCGCCGTCCGCGTCCAGGCTGAGCCGATCGACTCTGCCGCCGCGATCTCCGCCCTCACCGCCGGCCGCGACGACGTCGGAGCAGTCGTTAGCTTCACCGGCTTCGTCCGCGCTGATGACGGCCTCGTCGCGCTGACCCTCGAGCATTATCCCGCGATGACCGAGCGCGCCCTCGCCACGATCGCCGCCGAGGCCGAGGCGCGCTGGCCAGTTACCGGCGGCAGCGTCGTCCACCGCGTCGGGCGGATGCTGCCCGGCGAGGCGATCGTCCTCGTCGCGGTCGCCAGCGCCCACCGCGCCGCCGCCTTCGACGCCGCCGCCTTCCTGATGGACTGGCTCAAGACCAGGGCCCCGTTCTGGAAGTCCGAGGAACGCGCCGGGGGGACAACATGGGTCACGGCCAAGGCGAGCGACGACACCGCCGCCGCCCGCTGGGAACTTGTGCCCGCGCAGTCCGACTAAGTCGGGCTACGCCGTCAACACGACCTTCCCCGTCGCCTTGCGGTCCATCATCCAGCGGATCGCCGCCGGGCCTTCGCTCAGCGGGAAATGCTTGCTGACGTGCGGCTTGAGCTTGCCCGCGGCGTACCACTCGAGCAGCTCGGCCATGTTGGCGCGGTGGACCTTCGGCTCGGCCTGGGTGAACGCGCCCCAGAAGACGCCGACGATCGACGCACCCTTGATCAGCGGCAGGTTGAGCGGCAGCGACGGGATGTTGCCCCCGGCAAAACCGACGACGAGATAGCGCCCGTTCCACCCAATCGAGCGGAACGCCGGCTCGGCATAGCGATCGCCGACGGGGTCATAGATGACGTCGGGGCCCTTGCCGCCGGTCAGCCGCTTGACCTCGTCCTTGAGGTTGGTCGTCGCATAGTTGATCGTCGCGTCGGCACCGTACTCACGGCACAGCGCGAGCTTCTCGTCGGTCGAG
>NZ_JANYGL010000133.1 GCF_025362435.1 Polymorphobacter sp. | reverse complement strand
GAACACGCCGGCATCAAGGACGAGCGGCAGGCGGCTCGCGAGCAGTGTAGCGATTCGCAGATCGTCACCGCCGAGACCGGGACCCGCGACACCGGCGGCGAACCGGTGCGCCCCGAGCAGCGCCGCCACCCCCGCCGCGTCGTCGGCGGCGCGGACCATGACGGCGTCGAGGTGCGCGGGGTTCTCCGCCACCGCCGCCGCCGGGCAGGCGATCAGCGACAGGCCCGCTCCGGCCCGCGCGGCGGCCAGCGCGGCCAGCCGCGCCGCGCCGCCATGCCCTGCCACGCCGCCCAGCGTCAGCACCGCGCCGCGCGCGTATTGGTGGGCGTCGCGCGCCGGCGTCAGCGGTGGCGGGGCTGCGGTCGCGAACAGCGTCGCCGCGCGGATGTCGAAACCGAGGTCGGCGACGACGACCCGCCCGCAGCGGTCGGCGGCGAGCCCGTGCGCCGGCTTGGCCATGCCGAACGCAACCGTCAGCTCGGCGGTCAAGCTGTCGCCCGACCCGTCGTCGGCGTCGAGGCCGCTCGGCACATCGAGTGCAACGATGCGGGCCGCGGCGGCCAGCCGCAGCAGGTGCGCGGCAACGGCGGACGCGAGCGGGCGCGTGCGACCGATGCCGAGGACGGCGTCGACCAGAACGGCGGCCGGCAGCGCTTCGCCGAGCGGCACGACTATACCCGTCCAGCGTAGGCGCATCGCGCGCGCCGTCGGCGTTGCCGGATCGCCCGTAGCGGCGACGGTGACCGCGACCCCGGCCGCCGCAAGGTGGCGCGCGACGGCATAACCGTCACCACCGTTATTGCCGGTCCCGCAGGCGACTACGGCGCAGCGCGGCGCGGCGAACGCGAGGATCGCCCGCGCGGCGAGCACCCCGGCGCGATCCATCAGGTCGATCACGGTGATACCGCTCGCCGCTTCGGCGGCACGCGTCGCGGTGGTGCCGAGCATCGGCGGCAGAGTCAGACGAGTTGCCATCGCGCGCCCGTGTAGTATGACCTTCGGCTATGTCCTATCGTCTTGTTTTCGCCTCCACCCTGCTCGTTGTCGGCGGCTGTACCCGATCGCCGTTGGCAGACCCGCATATTGTCCTACGCGGTGCAACACGCGGCGACGTTCCGCGCGATGTGAATGGCGAACCGATCCTTGACCGCGTCAAGCCGGTCCTCGCCGGTGCGTTACCGCCGCCGTCCAAACGCTGATCGCTTTAGCGTCACAGATCGGCGAAGACGTGGCGTTCGGCGCGCGCGCCGGGGTGGGTAACGGCGCCCTTTGACGCCGGGCCGACGGTCCGGCTGTAGCGCCACAATGCCCCGGATTGATAGGCATTGACCGGCGCGACCCATGCGTCACGGCGACGGGCGAGTTCGTCGGCTGAGATGTGGATGTCGATCGTTCCCGCGCCCGCGTCGATCGCGATGATGTCGCCGTCTTGGACCAGCGCAATTGGCCCGCCGTCGGCAGCTTCAGGGCCGACATGACCAATGCAGAAGCCGCGCGTTGCGCCGGAAAAGCGTCCGTCGGTGATCAGCGCGACCTTCTCGCCCATGCCGAGGCCATAGAGCGCCGCCGTCGTCGACAACATTTCGCGCATCCCCGGCCCGCCCTTGGGGCCTTCATAGCGTATAACGACGACTTCGCCCTCGCGGATGGTGCGTGCATCAACGGCAGCGAAACAATCCTCCTCGCAGTCGAAGACCCGCGCCGGTCCAGTGAAAGCAAGTGTCGCCATCCCCGCGACCTTGACGATCGCGCCATCGGGAGCGAGCGACCCGCGCAGACCGACAACGCCGCCGCCGGGGGTAATTGGATTCGAGACCGGGCGGATGACCCTCTGATCGGGGTTCCACACCACGTGCGCGAGATTTTCCGCCAGCGTCTTGCCCGTTACCGTCATGCAGTCGCCGTGGAGGAAGCCGCCGTCAAGTAACGTCCGCATCACCATGTAAATGCCGCCGGCGTCATACAGGTCGCGCGCCACATAGCGTCCGCCAGGTTTGAGATCGGTGATGTACGGGGTGCGCTTGAAGATTTCCGCGACATCGAACAGATCGAAATCGATCCCGGCCTCGCTTGCCATCGCCGGCAGGTGGAGGGCGGCATTGGTCGATCCCCCAGTTGCGGCGACAACTGTAGC
>NZ_JANYGL010000129.1 GCF_025362435.1 Polymorphobacter sp. | reverse complement strand
GTTTGAGCTCGTCGTCGACTTGCCGATCCCGCCCTTGCCGTAGACCGCGAACACCTTCGCCGTGCCGATTGCCGCTATCGGCGCGCTGGCGTCGTGCACCTGGACGCTGCCGTCGCCGTCTGCCCCACGCATCGCCTTGAGAAGCGATGAGGAAACCGGGCGTTCGAGTTCGATGACTGCCATGATCTAATTCCTAAGCCGCCATCGCGTGTGCTGGGGCGGCGGTGATGCCTTCGAGCCGGTCTTCGAGGTCGTCGCTCGCGGCGCGGAGTGCGGCGAGGGTGGCGGCGTCGGGTGACCAGAAGTTGCGGTCGTGGGCTTCGAGCAGCCGGTTGGCGACGCGCATTGCCGCCTTCGGATTGAGCTCGGCGAGCCGCTCGCGCATCGTGTCGTCGAGGACGTAGGTCTCGCTGATCCGCTGGTAGACCCACGGTGCGACCTCGCCGGTCGTCGCCGACCAGCCCATCGTGTTGGTGACGTGAACCTCAATCTGGCGGACGCCTTCGAAGCCCGACTTGAGCATGCCCTCTGTCCATAGCGGGTTGAGCATTCGCGTGCGGGTTTCGAGCGCGACCTGCTCGCCCAATGTGCGGACCTTGCCCTCGCCCTGCGTCTGGTCGCCGATATAGACCGGCGCCGCCGAGCCCTTGGCGCGGGCGATCGAGCGGCTGATCCCGCCGAGACTGTCGACATACTGGTCGACCGAGGTGACGCCGAGCTCGACCGAGTCGAGGTTCTGGTAGGTCAGGTCGACCGTCGACAGGTTGCTGCTGAGCATCTTCGCCTGCTGCACCGGCGCGCCGCTGCGGCCGTAAGCGAAGCCCTTGCGCGTCTCATAGGCGTCCGCGAGCTCGTTCTCGTCGTTCCACACCCCGGCGTCGATCATCAGGTTGACGTTCGCGCCGTAGGCCCCCTCGGCGTTCGAGAAGACCCGAAGCGCGGCGGTGTCGAGGTCGCAGCCGAGCTTCGCCTGGTGCGCGAGGCTGTGCTTGCGGATGAAGTTCATGTCCTCGGGTTCTTCGGCCATCGTTGCGAGATAGGCGGCCTCGGCGATCATCCGCGTCTGCATCGGCAACAGGTCGCGGAATATGCCCGACAGGGTCACGACGACGTCGATCCGCGGGCGGCCGAGTTCGGCGAGGGCGATCAGCTCGGCGCCGCACAGGCGACCGTAGCCGTCGAAGCGCGGGCGCGCACCCATCAGCGCCATGACCTGCGCGATCTGCTGGCCCTCGGTCTTGAGGTTGTCGGTGCCCCACAACACCATCGCGATCGACTCGGGAGCCGCCGCCCCGTCGGCGATGTGGCGGTCGATCAGGCGCTGCGCCTGCTGCGCGCCGTCGCGGCAGGCGAAGGCGCTCGGGATGCGGAAGGGATCGAAGCCGTGGATGTTGCGCCCGGTCGGCAGCACCGCCGGGGTCCGCAGGACGTCGCCGCCGGGGGCGGGCATGATGTAGCGGCCATCGAGCGCGCGGACGATCGCATCGAGCTCGGTGTCGACCGCGAGCAGCGCGTCGGTGGCGGCGAGGTCGGCGAAGAAGGTGTCGCCGACCGCATCGTCCGGGACATGCCCGGAAACGAGGCTTTCGACCTGGTCGCGGTAGACGGTGCGGCCCTTGGCGTCGGCGATCGCGAGGAGGAGGTCGACCCGCTCGGCGGCGGTGCAGCCGCGGCCGACGATGTGGAGGCCGTGCGGGATGAGGGTCTGCTCAAGCTCGTAAACCCGGGCGGCGAGCGCGAGGACGACGTCGCTGGCGTCGCCCTCCCACGTCGGCTCGGCGGGGACGAGATCGAGCCCGGCGGCCTGTTCCTGGATAAGCAGCGCCAGCATCGCGCGCTCGTTGGTCGCGTCGGGAGTGCTGGCGCGGTAGCGTTCGATCGAGGCGTTGAGGTCGAGCAAGCCCTTGTAAAGCCCCGACTGCGCGATCGGCGGGGTCATGTAGCTGATCAGCGTCGCGTTCGACCGGCGCTTGGCGATCGTGCCCTCGCTGGGGTTGTTCGAGGCGTATAGGTAGAAGTTCGGCAGGTCGCCGATCAGCCGGTCGGGCCAGCACTTCGCCGACAATCCCGCCTGCTTGCCCGGCATGAATTCGAGCGCGCCGTGGGTGCCGAAGTGGAGCGCGGCGTGGGCGCCGAAGTCTTCGCGGATCCAACGGTAGAAGGCGCTGAAGGCGTGGGTCGGCGAGAAGGTGCCGTCGAACAGCAGCCGCATCGGGTCGCCCTCGTAACCGAACGGCGGCTGGATACCGATGAAAACATTACCGAAAACGCCGCCGAGGACGTTGATGCCGGAGGCGTCGGCGAGGCTGCGGCCGGGGGCGGGGCCCCATTGTGCTTCGATCTCGGCGAGGTACGGCTCGCGGCGGACATGGTCGTCGGTGGCGATGCGCGCGGCGACGTTGGCGTCGGCGCCGAAGCGCTCGGCGTTGCCGCGGAGGATCGTGTCGCGCAGGACATCGACGCTGACGGGCAGGTCGACCGCATATCCTTCGGCCTTCATCCGCTCCAACGTGTTGTAAACGCTGTCGAACACCGACAGATACGCGGCAGTCCCGACCGCGCCGGCGTTCGGCGGGAAGTTGAAGATGACCAGCGCGACCTTGCGCTTGGCGCGGTCGACGACGCGGAGGTCGATCAGCTTGTGGGTGCGGGCGGCGAGGGCTTCGGCGCGCTCCGGGCACGGCTGCATGACCCGGGTTCCCTCCGACGCTGGGAACGAGCAGCCACGCGCACAGCCGCCGCACACGCTGCCCACACCGTCGGAACGTCCCCCGAACACCGTCGGCACGGTTGCGCCGTCGAGCTCGGGAATCGCGACCATCATCGTCGCTTCGAGCGGGAGCAATCCCTGGCTGCCCGCGCCCCACGCCTGGAGCGTCTGGAACTCGAGCGGGTGCGCCGCGAGGTACGGAATGTCGAGCTTGGCCAGCGCTTCAGCGGCGGCGGCGGAGTCGTTGTACGCCGGGCCGCCGACGAGGCTGAAGCCGCTGAGCGAGACCATCGCGTCGATCACCGGCCGACCGTCGCGCATGAAGAACGCATCGATCGCCGGGCGCGCGTCGAGGCCGCTCGAGAAGGCCGGGATGACGCGCAGCCCGCGCGCCTCGAAAGCCGCGATGACGCCGTCGTAATGGCCGGTATCGTTGCCGAGGACGTACGACCGCAGGACGAGCAGCCCGACGGTGCCAGTTACGGGCACGGACGGGAGCGGCAGGTCGGCGACGCGTTCGGACATCCGCGCGGGCAAGCGCGGGTGATAGACGCCGAGTTCGGGATAGTCGGCGGGGGCGGCGGCGGTCATCGTCCCGCGAAGCGCGCGGCGCGGGCCGTCGGCGTAGCGATCGACGAGGTTCTTGACGAGGTTGGTGAAATTCTCGTCCGACCCGGCCAGCCAGTATTGCAGCGTCAGGAAATAGGCGCGGACGTCCTGCGCAGTGCCGGGGATGAAACGCAGGATCTTCGGCAGCCGCTTGAGCATCGCCATCTGCCCCGACCCCGAGCTCGACGTGCCGGGCTTCGATGACCCGCGCAGCTTCTTGAGCAGCGCTAGCGGGCCCCTGGCGGGCTTGTCCATGCGGTACGCGCCGAGGCGGGTCAGCTTGACCACTGCCGCGTCGCTCATCACCCCGACCATCGCGTCGCAGGCATCGCGGCGGGCTTCAAGCGCGGGCAGGACCGCCTTGATGTGGTCGTCGAGGAACAGCATCGAGGCGATGACGATGTCGCCGCGGCCGATATCATCGCAGCACTGGGCGAGGCTCGCGGGCGAGCTTTCCCAGTCGGCGGCGGCGTGAAACTGGAGGCTGAGGCCGGGGTGCTCGCGGCGCAGCGCGTTTTCGGCGCGGCCGGCGGCTCCCGACAGGTGATTGTCGAGCGTGACGATGACGACGCGGACCGGGGTCGCGCCCACGGCCTCGGTCGCGGGTGCGTCAGCGCGCGAAGTGAGACTTGGCATCATACAGCGTCTCGATGTTGATGGCGGCGAGTCCGCGCTCGCTGGCGAAGCGCTCGGTGTTGCGGCGCGCCTTGCCGCGAACGAAGAACGGGATCTTGGCGAGTTCCTTCTGCGCGTCGGCGGTCCATTCGATGTCGTTGGCGGGACCGGCAGACGGCTCGACCGGCGCCGCGATCGGCTCGGGTGCAGCCGCACCATGGCCGCCGAGGTGCGACGCTCCGGCGGCGTCGTTGAATTCGAAATCGTCGCGGAACATCACCAGCAGATGCTCCTCGAGCCCCATCACCAGCGGGTGGACCCATGTGTCGAACAGGACGTTCGCGCCCTCGAACCCCATCACCGGCGAGTAGCGCGCGGGGAAATCCTGGACGTGAACCGGGGCTGAGATCACCGCGCACGGGATGCGCAGGCGCTTGGCGATGTGGCGCTCCATCTGCGTGCCGAGGACGAGTTCGGGGTGGAGGGCGGCGATCGCCTCCTCGACCTCGAGATAGTCGTCGGTGATCAGCGGCTCGATGCCGTATTTCTTGGCGGCGTCGCGCACGTCGCGGGCGAATTCGCGATTGTAGCAGCCGAGCCCGACGACCTCGAAGCCCATCTCCTCCGACGCGACACGGGCGGCGGCGATGGCATGGGTGGCGTCGCCGAAGATGAAGACGCGCTTGGCGGTCAGGTAAGTCGAGTCGACCGAGCGCGAATACCACGGTAGCCGCGACGGATTGCTGCGCAGCATTGCTGCAGCATCGATCCCGGTGATCGCCGCAATTTCGCGGACGAAGTCGCATGTCGCGCCGTAGCCGATCGGGACGGTCGGGATGGTCGGCTGCTTGAAGGTCGTCTCCAGCCAGCGCGCGGCAGTATCGCCGGTCTCGGGGTAGAGCAGGATGTTGAAGTCGGCGGCGCCGAGGCGCTTAAGGTCGGCGGGTGACGATCCCATCGGCGCGGTGACGTTGACGTCGATCCCCATACTGCCGAGCAGCTTGGTGATCTCGGCGATGTCGTCGCGGTGGCGGAAACCGAGCGCGGTCGGGCCGAGCAGGTTCGCGAGCGGGCGACGCCCGGCCATCGGGGTCCGCACGATCGAGGTGTCCGCGAGGGTCCGGACGAGCGCGTAGAAGGTCTCCGCCGCGCCCCAATTCTCCTTGCGCTGGTACGACGGCAGTTCGAGGTTGATCACCGGGATCGGCAGGTCGAGTGCTTTCGCCAGCCCCGCCGGATCGTCCTGGATCAGTTCGGCGGTGCACGAAGCGCCGACGAGCAGCGCCTGCGGCTTGAACCGCTCATAGGCATCGCGGATCGCCGACTGGAGCAGCTCGGCGGTGTCCTTGCCGAGGTCGCG
>NZ_JANYGL010000100.1 GCF_025362435.1 Polymorphobacter sp. | reverse complement strand
GGACCGGCGCAATATTTCACCGGCAAGGTCACGGTGACCGGCCAGTTCCAGCGTGCCGACCCGTCGCGGATCAGCGGCGCGATCGTCCACTTCGAGCCGGACGCGCGATCGGCGTGGCACAGGCACCCGCTCGGCCAGACGCTGATCGTCACCGAAGGCGTCGGCTGGACGCAGGTCGAAGGCGGGCCGGTCCACGAGTTCTACGCCGGTGACCAACTCTGGTGCCCGGCCAACCAAAAGCACTGGCACGGCGCGACGCCGACCACCGCAATGACCCACGCGGCACCTTCGTTTGCATGAAGCACGAACTCGCGCAGATGCTCCGGCAGGGCAGCGGCGTGATCGTCAACACCTCGTCGGGCGCGGGCGTCCGGGGCGTCGCCGGCGGGGCGGCGTATGCGGCGTCGAAGCACGCGATCATCGGCCTGACGCGGTCGGCCGCGCTCGACTATGCCAAGTCGAACATCCGGGTGAACGCGGTGCTGCCCGGCAACATCGAGACGCCGATGATGGACCGCTTCACGGGCGGCGACATCCAGAAGGCGATCGACCTCGAGCCCGTTGGGCGCCTCGGCAAGCCCGAGGAGATCGCCGACGCAGTGCTGTGGATGAGCGCCGATCTCGGTGCGTTCGTCACCGGCGCAGCGATCTCGGTCGATGGCGGCTGGTCGCTTTGACGATGACCTTGCCCGGCTGAACCGCCCGGGGCAACGCGCGACAAAGCGCGGGGGGTGCGCGGGGATGCCGGTTGCGCTACTCCGTACGGCAATGGACTTCGACCTCATCCTTGCCGGCGGCGGGCTTGCCAACGGGCTGATCGCGCTGCGGCTGGCGAAGCTGCGCCCACACCTCCGCGTCGCCATCGTCGAGGGCGGGGCGAGCATCGGCGGCAACCACACCTGGTCGTCGTTCGAGGCCGATATCACCCCCGAGCAGGTCGCGTGGACCGCGCCGCTGATGGCGCACCGCTGGGACCGCTACAGCATCCGCTTCCCGGCGCATTCGCGGACCCTGGTCTCGGGGTATCGCAGCGCGACGAGCGAGCGGCTTGCTGATGCGGTTGCGGCGACGCCGGCGACGGTGCTGGCCGACAGCACGGTTGCGGCACTGACGCCGACGTCGGTGACGCTCGGCGACGGGCGGGTGCTGACGGCGCGGGCGGTGATCGACGGGCGAGGCCAGGGGGCGCAGCGCGGGGCGACCCCGGCGCTCGACCTGCGCTCGCAGAAGTTCCTCGGCATCGAGGTCGAACTGACTGCGCCGCATGGCCTCGACGGGCCGGTGATCATGGACGCGACGGTGCCGCAGCACGACGGCTACCGCTTCGTCTATACGCTGCCGTTCGGGCCGCGGACGGTGCTCGTCGAGGACACTTATTACAGCGACGGCGCCGACCTTGCTCCCGACCTCCTGCGCCAGCGGGTGTTCGACTATATCGCCGCGCAGGGCTGGGCGGTCGCCCGCGTGTTGCGCGAGGAGGTCGGCGTCCTGCCGATCGCGCTCGACGGCAATATCGCCGCCTTCTGGGACGCGGGCGAGGCGGGGGTGCCGGTCGTCGGCCTGCGCGCGGCGCTGTTCAACCCGATCACCGGCTATAGCTTTCCCGACGCGGTCCGCGTCGCCGACCTCGTCGCCGGGCTGCCCGAGCTGACGCCGCCGGCGCTTTATGCCGCGCTGCGACACCACAGCGAATCGACGTGGGGCGCCCGCAAATTCTACAGGTTCCTCAACCGGATGCTGTTCGATGCGGCCGAGCCGGCCGAGCGTTACCGTGTGCTCCAGCGCTTCTACCGGCTTGACGCCGCGCTGGTGCGCCGGTTCTACGCGGGGCGCTCGACGACGTGGGACATGCTGCGAACGTTGATCGGGCGGCCACCGGTGCCGCTGGGGCGCGCGCTCGGCGTGCTGCTCAAGTCTTGAGGGGCGACAATTGAAAGCGACCAGTGCGATGAAGACGGCAGCCCCCAAAACGGCGGCAGTGATCGGCAGCGGCTTCGGCGGGCTCGCGCTTGCGATCCGGCTGCAGTCGGCGGGGGTCCAGACGACGCTGATCGAGCAGCGCGACAAGCCCGGCGGGCGGGCGTACGTCTTCGAGGACAAGGGCTTCACCTTCGACGCCGGGCCGACCGTGATCACCGATCCGTCGTGCCTCGAGGAGCTGTGGGCGCTGTCGGGGCGCAAGCTGTCGGATTATGTCGAGCTGTTGCCGGTGACGCCGTTCTACCGGCTGATGTGGGAGGACGGCTACGTCTTCGATTACTCGAACGACGACGAGGCGCTGTTCGCGCAGATCAAGGCGAAGAACCCGAAGGACGTCGAGGGCTACAAGCGCTTCCTCGACTATTCGGAGAACGTCTTCCGCGAAGGCTATGAAAAGCTTGGCCACGAGGCGTTCCTCGACTTCGGCACGATGATGAAGGCGGCGCCGCAGCTGATGCGCTACGAGGCGTTCCGCTCGGTCTATGCGATGGTCAGCCGCTACATCGCCGACCCGCAGCTGCGCGAGGCGTTCAGCTTCCACTCGCTGCTGGTGGGCGGCAACCCGTTCAAGACGAGCGCGATCTATGCGCTGATCCACGCGCTCGAAAAAAAGTGGGGCGTGTGGTTTCCGCGCGGTGGCACCGGCGCACTGGTCAAAGGCATGGTCAAGCTGTTCGAGGACCTTGGCG